>NZ_SMLD01000129.1:0-26469 GCF_004352805.1 Nonomuraea mesophila | reverse complement strand
CGGCCGGACGGTGTGCCGTGGGCGCAGCCGGGCGAGCCACCCGGCACGCTGGCCGGGACGACCGGCCTCTACCTGCTCATCGGGGCGCTGCTGGTGCTTTCGGCGCTGCTGCCCGTCCGGGTGCGATCTAAGCTGGGACGGTGAGCGGGCGTGATCCGGATCGGCGCAGGGCGCTGCTCGACGCGGCCGACCGGGTCATCACCAGGGAAGGCCCCGAGGTGTCGATGGCGGCCATCGCCGCCGAGGCGGGCGTCACCAAGCCCATCCTCTACCGCCACTTCGGCGACAAGAGCGGCCTCTACCAGGCGCTGGCCGACCGTCACGTGCGCACGGTCATCGGCCGGCTGCGGCCCTGGCTCGCCGCTCCCGGCATCGACCCGCGCGGCCGGGCGAGAGCCGCCATCAGCGTCTACCTCGACCTGGTCTCCGCCAACTTCAACCTCTACCGGTTCCTGTTCCACCGGGCCGGGCCCGAGGACACCGCGCTGCGCTCCCGCATGACCGCCCTGGTGCGCGGCCTGGGGGAGGAGCTGGGCGGTGTGCTGGCCGCCGAGGGCGTGGTCGCCGACCCGCTGCGGGCGCAGGTGCTCGGGCACGCCTTCGTCGGCATGGTGCAGACGACCGGCGACTGGTGGCTGGAGCATCCGGAGGTGGACCGCACGCAGGTGGTGGAGGGCCTGGTGGACGTGATCGCCGCCGCGCTCTCCGGCGCCCGCGCTCCGCACACCGCGGACGGCGGCTGAGCGGCGCCGCTCAGGCACGGATCGTGCGCTCGCGCATCATCTGGAGCACGCCGAACGTCTCCCACCAGCGCAGTGCCTCGCGGTCCACCCGTACGCCGCCCGCTCGTAGGCGTCGATCAGGTCGTCGTAGTGCCCGAACCCGCCCACCGGCAGCGGCGAGCCGAACCGCCACGACTTCACGCACAACCAGCCGAGGTCCTCCAGCGGGTCGCCGACGTGGGCGAGCTCCCGGTCCAGCACCGCCCTCGGTCATGAACGCGTGCACGGCGTCGCGGACAGGGCGGACCCGGTCGGGTACGGCGAAGCTCATGCAAGGATCTCAACGCCGAACCGTTGCCCGGTCAACTGCCCAGTCAACCACCTTCAGGGCAGCCAGCTCACCTTGCCGCGCAGGAAGGCGTACCCGACGAAGGCGACGGCGTCGATCAGCGTGTGCGCCACGATCAACGGCATCGCCCGCCCCCACCGCAGGTAGAGCCGCCCGAACACCACACCCATCACCACGTTCCCGACGAACCCCCCGAACCCCTGATACAGGTGGTACGACCCCCGCAGCACCGACGAGAGCGCGACGGCCTTCCACGGAGTCCACCCGGCCTGCCCGAGCCGGTGCAGCAGGTATCCGGCGACCAGCACCTCCTCCAGCACGCCGTTCTGCGCGGCGGCGAGCAGCAGCACCGGCACCTGCCACCACACCTCCGGCAGCGCGCCGGGCACGACGGTGAGGTTCACCCCCGACGCCCACACCACGAGGTAGAACGCCAGCCCCGAGCCGCCGATGACGGCCGCCAGCGCCGCCCCGCGCCACAGGTCGCCCCCGGGCCTGCGGAAGTCGGCGCCGATCGTGCTCAGCGACTCGCCCGACCGCACCAGCAGGTACGCCACCAGCCCGACCGGCGCCACCGCGATCGCGATCTGGACCAGCTGCAACGCCAGGTCCAGCCAGGGCCGATCCGGCGCCATCGACCCGACGAGCACGGCCTGCTGGCCCTTGAGCTCCTTCGGCGCCGTGAGCGCGCCGATCAGCCGGACGATCGCCACCAGGGCGCTGGCGCCGAGCGAGACCGACAGCACGACGATGACCTCGGCCCTGATGAGGCGGGGCCCGAGCACCGGGGCGGGCGCGAGCGGAGACTGTGTGGTCATGGCCGCAGAGTAGCCTCTACATGATCGGACCCGAATAAAGGCCCCCATACCTTCCAGGATAAAGCCCCCAACGCCGGCCGCGTTCCGGGCACCTCCGCGGTGGACCGGCGGACCCCGGCCGGAACACCGGCCGGATCTACGCTGGACGCGTGACCCCTTCCAGCCCGCACGACGTCCCCACGGCGGCACAGCTCGTCGCCGCCGTCCGCGACCTCCAGACCGACGTGCTCCCGGCCGTGGACGGCAGGACGCGCTACCACACCCGCGTCGCGATCAACGTGCTCGCCATGGTGGAGCGGGAGATCGCGCTCGGCCCCGGCCAGGCGGGCGAGCACGCGGACCGGCTGGCCGCCCTCGGCGTGGGCGGCGACGCCGCGGAGGCGACGGGCCGGTCCGCGGTCACGTCAGTGGGAGCCGGTCAGGTCCAGGTCCTTGACCTTCGCTTCGCCCTCGTCGGCGAAGTAGTCGTCGCGCGCGGTCGCGTCGTCGCCGTCGGCCACCTTCGCGGCACGGAACAGCAGCGTGGCCAGCGCCGCCACGGCGAGGTTGACGATCAGCGCCAGGAACCCGGCGTAGACGGTCATCGTGGTGTCGAAGCCCAGGTTCGACAGCCCGAACGCCGAGCCGCCGAAGTGCTGCTTGCCGCTGGCCGGGTTGGGGATCAGGTAGAGCATCCACATGCCCGCCGCCAGGCCGGTCGCCCAGCCCGCGATCAGGCCGCCCTTGTGGAACCAGCGGGTGTAGAGCCCCAGCGCCACCGACGGCAGCGTCTGCAGGATGATCACGCCGCCGATGAGCTGCAGGTCGATGGAGAACTGCGGGTCGAGCAGCAGGATGCACAGCACCGCGCCCACCTTGACCACCAGCGACACGATCTTGGAGACCTTGGCCTCCTGGGAGTCGGTGGCGTTCTTGTTGAGGTATTCGCGGTAGATGTTGCGGGTGAACAGGTTCGCCGCCGCGATCGACATGATCGCCGCGGGGACGAGCGCGCCGATGCCGACGGCGGCGTACGCGACGCCCGCGAACCAGTCGGGGAACATCTGGTCGAACAGCACCGGCACGATGGTGTTGGCGTCGGCCTTGCCGTTCTCGCCCACGATCGGCTTGGTGCCCGCCGCGATCGCCATGAACCCGAGCAGCGCGATGAGGCCGAGCACGAAGCTGTAGGCGGGCAGCGCCGACATGTTGCGCTTGATGACGTTGCGGTTCTTCGAGGCGAGCACGCCCGTGAGGCTGTGCGGGTAGAGGAACAGCGCCAGCGCCGAGCCGAAGGCCAGCGTCACGTACTGGAGCTGGTTGCCGGCGTTGAGGAGGTAGCCGTCACCCTGCGCGGGAGTGGCGTCGAACTTGGCCTTCGCCGCGTCGAAGATGGAGTCCCAGCCGCCCAGCCGTGACGGGATGTAGATGACCGCGGCCAGGATCACGATGTAGATGAGCGCGTCCTTCACGAACGCGATCAGCGCGGGCGCGCGCAGCCCCGACTGGTACGTGTACGCCGCGAGGATCGCGAACGCGATGATGATCGGCAGGTGGCCGGTGATGCCCATGGCCTTGAGCACCGCCTCGATGCCCACGAGCTGCAGCGCGATGTAGGGCATCGTGGCCACGAGGCCGGTGATCGCGACGGCCAGCGCCAGCGTCGGCGAGCCGAACCTGGCCCGGACGAAGTCGGCGGGAGTGACGAACCCGTGCACGTGCGAGACCGACCACATCCGCGCGAGCACCAGGAACACCAGCGGGTAGACGACCACCGTGTACGGCAGCGCGTAGAAGCCCAGGGCGCCGGCGCTGAACACCAGGGCGGGCACCGCCACGAACGTGTAGGCGGTGTAGAGGTCGCCGCCGACGAGGAACCAGGTGATCCACGAGCCGAAGCTGCGCCCGCCGAGGCCCCATTCCTTGAGGCTGGCCAGGTCGTCGGGCCGCCGCCAGCGCGAGGCGACGAACCCCATGCCGCTGACGAGGATGAACAGGAGCGTGAAGACGACCAGCTCGGTCACGTGCCCGCTCATCTGGTCATCCTGTAGACGATGGTGGTGCACGTGACGCCCACGACGATGAAGGCGAGCTGGAGCCAGTAGAAGAGCGGGAAGCCCAGCAGGCGGGGCTCGTCGGCGTTGAACAGGAATGTCATCAGCGGCAGCGCGATCGGCACGACGAGCAGCCAGTTCCATGGGCTGCGGTCGGTGCGTGGCTGCCCGGGTTCCCCGGTGGTCATCGACCCTCCGATGAAGGAATCAGAGCCGCTTGGTGACGGCCTCCTGACGGTTGGTCAGCAGAGGGAGAGTAACTTTGCGGGGTTATGTAACCCAACGTCCCGGATATTACGGTTTGGCCTAAATGTGCGACTAGGTCTCGGTATCTGAGACACCGGGTCCAGAAGCGTCACGACGCCCGTACCGACCCTAGTGACAGGCGCCGGAGCGCCGTCAGAGCCGGTCGCCGAGCGGTCAAACGTGTGCGCCGAACGGTCCGCTCATCAAACATGACATGGGGTGTCCTCTTTTCCCGCGACGATCGCTCACATGATTGTCGTAGTGGCGGGCGCGACCCGCGGAACAGGACGAGGCATAGCAGTCGCGCTGGGCGCGGTCGGGGCGACGGTGTACTGCGCCGCCAGGAGCACCCGCGCCGGGCGCTCGGAGATGGACCGCCCGGAGACCATCGAGGAGACGGCCGAACTGGTGACCGCGGCCGGTGGCACGGGCATCCCCGTCAGGACGGACTTCCTGCAACCGGAGCAGGTGGCGGAGCTGGCCGGGCGGGTCGAACGCGACCACGGCCGGCTCGACGTGCTGGTCAACGACGTGTGGGGCGCCGACCACCTGTGGGAGTGGGACACGCCCGTCTGGAAACACGACCTGGACAAGGGGCTGCGCCTGCTCAGGCTGGCCATCGACACCCACCTCATCAGCGCCAGGCACCTGTTCCCGCTGCTCGTCGCCGACGAGGGCGGGCTCGTGGTGGAGGTCACCGACGGCACCCGGGCCTACAACGAGACCCACTACCGGGAGAACGTCTACTACGACCTGGCCAAGTGGTCGGTCAACCGGCTGGCGTTCGCCTGGTCCACGGAGCTGCGCCCGTACGGCGGCACGGCCGTGGTGGTCACGCCGGGTTTCCTGCGCTCGGAGGCGATGCTCGAGCACTACGGCGTCACCGAGGACACCTGGCGGGAGGCGACCATGCAGAGCGACCACCAGCGCGCCTGGATGGTCTCCGAGACGCCCGCCTACCTCGGCAGGGGAGTGGCCGCGCTGGCCCAGGACCCGGACAAGGCGCGCTGGTCGGGCCGGTCGCTGGAGAGCGGCGAGTTGGCCGACGCGTACGGCGTCACCGACGTGGACGGCAGCCGGCCCCAGGTGTGGCGCTACATCACGGAGGTCCTCGACAAGGGCGGCGACGCCGGCTGGGAGGCCTACCGCTGATCCTCAGCGCTCATAGAGCGCGGCCATGCGGGCGGCGGCGTCGGCGAGCATCGCGCGCAGCTCGGGCGGGTCGAGCACCTCCGCCTCCGGCCCGAACCGCAGCACCTGCGAGTACGCCACCCGCGTCGACTCCACCGCCAGCCGTACGGTGCCGTCGTCCGTGAGCGAGGCGAGCGCGTCGTCGACCGCGGCCGGGTCGGCGACGTGCCGCAACATGCGCAGCCCGCGCTCGGTCAGCCGCAGCGTGATCGCGTCCCTGAGGAGCGAGCGGCTGAACTCCGCCGACCGGCCGGCCCAGAAGCCGGCCAGGTCGAAGTCCTGGTCGCGGTCGAAGGGCTCGGGCAGCTCGGTGACCTCGCCGAACCGGTGCACCCGGAAGATGAGGAACCGCTCCGCGAGCCGGGCGGCCAGGTACCAGGTGCCCGCCTTGAGCACCAGCCCGTACGGCTCCAGCGTGCGGGCGGTGCCCTTGTAGACGGCCCGGACGCGGCGGTCGTTCCACACGGCCCTGGCCAGCGGCCCGAGCGCCGCCGGAGGCGGGTCGTCGCCGGCGAACCAGCCGGGCGCGTCCAGGTGGAACCGCTGCGCCGCGACCGCGGGGGCGTCGCGCAGGGCGGGGGAGAGCGCGGCGGCGGCCTTCAGCCGGGCCGTGGCCGCGACGTCCGCCAGCCCCATCTCCCGCAGCGCCCCCGGCACCCCCGACAGGAACAGCGCCTCCGCCTCCGCCCGGTCCAGCCCGGTCAGCCGCGTACGGTAGCCGTCGAGCAGCCGGTAGCCGCCGCCCCGCCCGCGGTCGGCGTAGACGGGCACGCCCGCCTCCGACAGCGCGAGCATGTCGCGGTGCACGGTCCGCTCGGAGACCTCCAGCTCGGCGGCCAGCTCGGCCGCCGTCATCCCGCCCCGGCCCTGCAGCAGCAGGACCAGCGACATCAACCGTGAGGCGCGCACAGCGGCAACACTACGGCGGAGGGACGGCCGGGGGTGTGGAACACCTCGACGTCGGCGGGCACCATCGCGCCGTCCGCCGCGAGCGGGTCGCCCGTGCCGGGGTTGCGGGCGATCGTCGGGTACGCCCCGGCCGCCACGTGCACCCTGATCCGGTGCTCGCGCCCGAACCGGTGCGCCATCGGCCACAGGTCCACCACCACCCTGCGGACGCCGTCACCATCAAGGTCTTCGTCACCGGGCCCCAGGCGGCGCACGCCCTCGCACACGTTGACCGAGCGTCCGCCGGGGTGCACGTCGCACACCCGTACGACGACGTCCACGTACGGGGTGCTCGACCGGACGAACAGCTCCGCGCGTACCGGGCCGATCATCTCGACGGCCTCCCCGAGCGCCGGGGAGCTGTAGACGAGCACGTCGCGGCGCTGCTCCAGCCGCCGCTGGTCGCGCGGCCTGGAGTCGCCGAGCAGCACGGGCCCGCCGATCACCGGCGTCGGGTGGCCGGGGTGGTAGCGGAACCGGTCGGGCCCGGCCTCGCGCGGGCCCTCCACCCCCAGGCCGAACCCGTGCTGCAGGTGCCAGCGCTGCTCCCGCATCCCGGGCACCGGCCAGTCGGAGTGGCCGCGCCACTGCCCGGCCCCCGTCACGTAGATCCGCACCGGGTCGGGGCGCAGCCGTGAGAAGTCGCCGAGCAGGTGCGCGCGGAACCAGGCCGTCGCCTCCATCAGCGTGGGACGTCCGTGCCGGGCGTCGATGTGGTACCACGGCCCGATCGTCAGGTAGGGCCGCCGTCCCGCCGCCCGCAGGGCCGCGTAGTCCTTGAGCTGCCAGGGGAGGAAGACGTCGTACCAGCCGCCCAGCATCGTCACCGCCGCGTCCACCTCTCCCACCTTGGGGGAGAAGTCGCGTTTGTCCCAGTAGGGGACGTGGGGGTCGGCGTGGTGCGTGATCAGGTCCTGGTAGAAGCGGAGCGGCCGGCCGGCCGAGACCATGTCCAGCTCGGCCACCGGCCGGCCCGACAGAACCGCCCTGCGGGTGAGCCGGGGCGCGGTCAGCACCGAGGCGCCGCCGAAGCGCCGCGACAGGCCGTCGGTGAGCGTCGTCCAGCTCAGCGCCGACTCCAGGGCGAACGCGCCGCCCACGTACGCGGCGTCACGGAACTGCGAGGCGGTGATCTGCAGGGCCATGGCCTTCAGCTCAGGCCCGGCGTAGGGGGCGATCGCCCACTGCGTGTAGCCCAGGTAGGAGGGGCCGAACATGGCGAACGAGCCGCCGTACCACGGTTGTTCGCGCAGCCACGCCACGGTGGCCAGCCCGTCGTCGTGCTCGTCGCCGAGCGGGTCGAGCCGGCCGCCGGAGCCGAAGCCGCCCCGGCAGCTCTGGATGACGACGTGGAAGCCCTGCCGGGCGAAACCACGGCCGTAGACCAGGCCGAGCCAGCCGCGCCGGCCGTACGGCGAGCGCATCAGGATCACCGGGGCCCGTCCGCCCGAGGCCGGGGCGTAGTGGTCGGCCAGCAGCGTCACGCCGTCCGGCATCGGCACGGGAACATCACGCCGGAGCCGTACACGTCTCATGTCCTTACCAGTAACAGAAGCCGCGCCTGAGGCGGCACCCGGGGTGCGGGCGCCCGCCCCGCCCTCTGAGGGAGCGGGGCGGGCGCACGTGGCACCGGAGCGTTACTTCTTGTCCGGGCGTTCCGAGACGCGCACGGCGTTGACCAGGGTCGCCCCCTCCCGCGTCGCGAAGCGCACATTGAGCTGGCCGTCGGTGACCTGCACCGTGTACTGCCTGGACACGGCCGTGTACGTGCCCGCCTCAAGGGCCAGGTCGAGGGCCGGGATCGCGAGCTGCCCCTCGACGAGCACGTCGAACACCCGCCGGCCCATCTTCATGTTGCTGAGCTCGGCGAAGTCCAGCTCCACGGTGTACGTCCCCGCCGGCACGCCGTCGAAGCGGTATTCCAGCATGCCCTCCCTCGCCGTCCTGAACAGCGACTGGTCGCCGGTGCCCCGGATGGTCCTGGACGTGCTGCGCGTTCGGCTGTGGTCGGCGACGTAGCCGTGGCCGCCCCTGACATACTTCCTGTCCCGCGTCCAGACGTCACCGGCGTCGTCGGTCACGTTCCTGGAACCGCCCACGTCGACGGCCACCTGGTGCTTGGGCACCACGACCGTCACCGCGATCTCGATGGTCGGCTGACGGCCGCTGGCCGACTTCACCAGCAGCGTCCCCTCACGTACGGCGCCGGCCGCGACACCGTCGCTGGACACCGTCACCTCCAGCTCCACCGACTTGCCCGTGGCCAGCCGGCCCTCCGACGGCGTCACGGTGAACCACTCGCCGCCCGTCACCGTGTACGGCGTGGGCGAGCCCAGGTTCGTCAGCTCCAGCGTCCTGGTGCGCGTGGCGCCGGACGGCAGCACGACGGTCAGCTCCGCGGCCGACGCGCTCACCCGTCCCGTGACCAGGGCCGTGTCGACCGTCGTCACCACCGTGGGGGCGACCGTCACGGGCTGCGTGAACGTGCCGTAGTGCTCCTTGGACACCTCGACCTCGTAGTCGCCCGCCAGCACCTGGCCGTAGAAGCGGCCGTCCTCACCGGTGGTGAACGTGGCCACGTCGCCCACCTTCACCGTCGCCCCGGCCAGCGGGTCGCCGTCGTTGGCGTCGGTGACCGCACCGGTGACCAGGCCGTGCCTGCCGGCCTTGAGCGCCAGGCCCTGGCCGGCGGCCAGCACCGCCTCGTTGTGGGAGTAGAGCAGCGCGTCGTCGCCCGCCGCGTTCTCCACGCCGATGGTGGCACTGTCGCCCTGCTCGCGCTCGCTGTCGACGTCCTTGTACCGGAAGCCGATCGAGCCGTTCTCGCCCAGCAGCGCCGCGAACGACAACCGCTGCGCCGTGTCGTTGTAGAAGGTGACGTTGCGCCATTCGATGACGAACGTACGGTTCGGCGCCGTGCCCGTCACCGCCGTGTAGACGCCGCCCTGGTCGTCCACCCTGAGGTCGTCCCAGTACGGGTAGACCGCGTTGTTCGGGGTGCCCGACGCCGGCAGGGTGCCGTTGCCGGCGGCGGTCACCCGGTCGGCGGCGAAGGTGAGGAACCCGTTCGTGGCGATCCAGGCCCTGGTGTGGCCGGTGCCGTAGAACGGCACCGCGAACGGCAGGGTCACCTGCTCGGCCTCGTCGTCACCCGTCAGCGCCAGCTTCTGGGTGCCCGCCACGTACTCCTGCGCGCCGACCGCGCAGGAGTAGCCGAAGTTGTCGCTGCGCAGCGGCAGCTCGACGTCCTGGACCACGTCGCCGGCCACCGTCACCTCGGCCGTCGCGCCGCTGGAGCAGCGGGAGGCGGGGGTGACGGTCAGCTCGTAGTCGCCGTGCGGCAGCGTCAGGCTGTAGCGGCCCGACGCGTCGGTCACCGCGCTCACCGGCGTGCCGGTGGCCGCCACCGTCGCGCCGGCCTCCGGCTCGCCCGCCGTGGTGACCGTCCCCGACACCGTGCCCGACGTCTTCCTGGTCATGGCCACGTCCGCGGTGGCCGTCCCGCCGGCGGTGATCGTCACAGTGGCGGTGGCCGTGTCGTAGCCGAACTTGCCGGCGCTGAGCTCGTACTCGCCGGGCAGCAGGCGGGGGATGGCGTACGCGCCGTCCTCGCCGGTGGTCACGCTCCTGGTCAGCGGCCCGCTCACCGTGACGGTCGCGCCGGCCACCGGCTCGCCGTCCGCGGTGACCGCGCCCTGGAGGGTGCCGACCTCGTCGGCGGGCGCGGCCTGCACGGCGGCGAAGGCGTCGAGCCTGCCCTCGCCCCACACGTTGTTGTCGGCCGCCGTGCCGCCGCAGCTGGTGTCGTCGACGTCCACGGCGGTGGTGTCCAGCAGCGGCCGGGTGGCCTCCACGTCACCGGCCAGGGCGGGCGCCGCCGACCAGATCAGCGCCACCGTGGCCGCCACGTGCGGGGAGGCCATCGACGTGCCGGTGGCGGTGCCGTAGCCGTTTCCGGGGATCGAGGAGCGCACGTTGACGGCGGGCGCGGCGATGTTCGGCTTGATCTCGCCGTTCTCGCCCGCGCCCTTGCTGGAGTTGCGATACAGCACGTTGTCGATGTCGAAGCCGCCCGCGCTGTAGCTCATCACGTACTGGCCGGGGGAGCCTGAGGTGGTGCAGGCGGGCCCCTCGTTGCCGTTGGCGAAGGCCGGGAAGATGCCGGCCGCGATCCACGCCTCGACGACCGGCTTGTACCACGGGTCGAACCCGTCGCCGCCCCAGGAGTTGTTGACGATGTCGGGGGCCAGGTCGGGGCGCGGGTTCTCGCCGTTCATGTCGGAGGGCGCGAGCATCCACTGGCCGGAGGCCAGCAGGGACGCGTCGCTGCAGAAGTTGGACTCGCAGCCCTTGGCCGCGATCCACCGGGCGCCCGGCGCGACGCCGATGCCGTTCGCACCGACCATGGTGCCCATGGTGTGCGTGCCGTGGCCGTTGTTGTCGCACGGCGCGGGCGACGGGCAGATGCCGGCCGGGTCGAACCAGTTGTAGTCGTGGCTGAACGAGCCGTCCGCGTTCGTACCCCGGTAGCTCGCGACCAGCTCGGGGTGGTCGAACTGGGCGCCGGAGTCGATGTGGGCGATGACGATGCCCTCGCCCCGGTTGTCCAGCTCGTCCCAGACGCGGGGGGCATTGATCCGGTCGATGTTCCACTCCACCGCGTTCACCCTGGCCTCGTCCTCACCGGGCGACGGCTTGGGCATCGCGACGGTGCGGACCGGGTCGATGCGGTCGACCTCCGGCAGCTTGGCGATCTCCGCCGCCAGCTTCTCGTCCGCGGTGACCCGCACCGCGTTGACGATCCAGTACGGGGTGTACTCGGCGCCCTGGCTGTCCAATAGCGTGCGTAAGCCCGCCTGGGAGGTGGTCGCTCGTTCGGTCTTGGCCTTGTAGACCTGCTCGGCCTTGGCGTCCTTGGTCTCGGCCCGGCGGGCGCCGCTCAGGTCGGCCGAGCCCTTCATCCGGACCCAGAAGGTGGCTTTGTCGTCCTGCGTCAGCTGCGCCTGGACGACTGTGTCGATCTTGTCCGGGTCGATCTTGTCCGGGTCGATCTTGCCCGGGTCGGGCGCCGCCTGGGCCGCCTGAGGAACGAGGAGGCCGACGACGGTGATGATCCCGGTGAGGATCGCACGCCAGCGGGGGGTGTGGGGCACGCGCTCTCCTTAGGACAAGTGAGGTGATCTTTGCGCCTCTGTGGAGAAGGGTGAAGAGATCTTGTCCGGAAAGCAATAGTTGTCATGAAATGTTACTTTGCGAGCAGAAATGTACTCTGGTCAGCTGAAATATCGCGGCAGAAACCACATTTACGGCCAGGTCCGTTCCGGCTCTTCCCCGCAGGGCAGGGCTGTCGCCGGCCCCCTGTCCGGCCCCTGTCCGGTCCCGCTGTCCGGCCCCGGCTGTCCGGTCCCGCTGTCCGGTCCCGCTGTCCGGCCCGGCGCGGCACCGCCGGGCGGCCGGCCCGTGACCGAGGTTCCGCGCACGGTGACCTCGCCGCCCCGCCGGGCTGACCCGGGGGGTCGCGTTGCGCGATCATGGTCGGGCGGCTAACCTGTCCCCATGCGAAATCACGCTCAGCTCCAGTGGTGGCGCCGCTTCTAGGCGGCGCGTGTTTTCGCATTCCTCAAGAGACGGCCGCCCCGGATGGCGGCCTTTCTCGTGTCCGCCCCCGGGGCTCATCATGTTGACGTGATAAGGGGCAGCAAGTGGAGACGAGCGGATATACCACCGCGGGGGGCATCGTCGTCGAGCGCGAGACGCGCGAAGTGGACGAGGCGCTGCTCGAAGAGATCGTGACGGCTCTCGGCGACAGACGCGGGGGCGCCTTCTCCTCGGGCATGGACTATCCGGGCCGCTACAGCCGCTGGGCGTTCGGCTACGTCGATCCCTGCCTGGAGCTGGTCGCCAAGGGCCGCAACATCGCGGCGATCGCGCTCAACGAGCGCGGCAGGGTCGTGCTGCCCGCCGTCGCCTCCTGCCTGCTGGCCGCGGGCAAGCCCGTCACCGAGCCCACGTCCGACCGCGTCGAGGTGCACGTGGCCGACTCGGAGGACCTCCTGCCGGAGGAACTGCGCAGCCGCCGGCCCACCGTGTTCACCGCGATCCGCGAGGTCATCGCCGCCTTCAAGGGCGACGACCCCCACCTCGGCCTCTACGGCGCCTTCGGCTACGACCTGGCCTTCCAGTTCGAGCCGATCAGGCAGGAGCTCGTCCGCCCCGACGACCAGCGCGACCTCGTGCTGCACCTGCCCGACCGGCTCGTCGTGATCGACCGGCAGCGCGAGACCAGCCTCGAGTTCCGCTACGAGTTCACCGTCGACGGAGCCACCACCCGCGGCCTCGACAGGACCGGCGACACCGCGCCCCAGGTCGCCCCCGCCCAGGTGCCGTCCGACCCGGAGAAGGGCGAATACGCCAAGGTCGTGGCCGCCGCCAAGGAGAAGTTCAAGCGCGGCGACCTGTTCGAGGTGGTGCCCGGCCAGGTCTTCCACGCCCCGTGCTCCGACCCGTCCGGCTTCTACCGCGGCCTGCGTCACAGCAACCCGGCCCCGTACGAGTTCATCATCAGCCTCGGCGAGGGCGAGCACCTCGTCGGCGCCTCGCCCGAGATGTACGTCAGGGTCAACGGCGACCGCGTCGAGACCTGCCCCATCTCCGGCACCATCGCCCGCGGCAGCAACCCGGTCGAGGACGCCGAGGCCATCCGCACCCTCCTGTCCAGCGTCAAGGAGGAGTCGGAGCTGACCATGTGCACCGACGTCGACCGCAACGACAAGTCGCGCATCTGTGTGCCCGGCACGGTCAAGGTCATCGGCCGGCGCCAGATCGAGCTTTACTCCCGCCTGATCCACACCGTCGACCACATCGAGGGCCGGCTGCGCCCCGAGTTCGACGCGCTCGACGCCTTCCTGACCCACATGTGGGCCGTCACGGTCACCGGCGCCCCCAAGACGTGGGCCATGCAGTTCATCGAGGACCACGAGGCCACCACCCGCCGGTGGTACGGCGGCGCCATCGGCGTCATCGGCTTCGACGGCTCCATGAACACCGGCCTGACCCTGCGTACCGCCCAGATCAAGAACGGCGTGGCCACCGTGCGGGCCGGCGCCACGCTGCTGTTCGACTCCGAGCCCGAGGCGGAGGAGCGCGAGACCGAGCTGAAGGCCAGCGCCCTGCTCGGCGCACTGGCCGCGGTCGGCAGGAACGGCGCGGAACCCGCCGCCGTCACCAGGGAGCAGCCGGGCCACGGCATGAAGGTGCTGCTCGTCGACCACGAGGACTCCTTCGTCAACACCCTGGCCGACTATTTCCGCCAGGAGGGCGCCGCCGTGACGACGCTGCGCCACGGCTTCCCGTCCCGCATGCTCGCCGAGATCGCCCCCGACCTGGTGGTGCTCTCGCCCGGCCCCGGCTGGCCGACCGACTTCGGCATGTCGGCGCTTCTCGACCAGGTCTACGCCCGCGACCTTCCGGTCTTCGGCGTCTGCCTCGGCCTGCAGGCCATGGTCGAGCACGCCGGCGGCACGCTGGAACTGCTCGACTACCCCGAGCACGGCAAGCGCGGCAGGGTCGCCCGGCTCGGGGACAGCGCGCTGCTGGAGGGGCTGCCCGCCGAGTTCACCGCGGCCCGCTACCACTCGCTGCACGCCAAGCGGCCCGGCGTCGTCGGCTTCACCCCGACCGCGCTCACGCCCGACGGCAACGTCATGGCCATCGAGGACACCGAGCGGCGGCGCTTCGCCGTGCAGTTCCACCCCGAGTCGATCCTGACGCAGGAAGCCGGCGCGGGCGCCAAGGTCATCGCCAACGTGCTGCGTCTCTGCCGTAGGTAAAACGCCCGCGGGAGCGTGCGGGGCTCCCCTAGAGTTCCCGCATGCTCCCCGCAGACCTGCCCGGCACGGTGCGTGACGCGCTGCTCGCCCCGCTCGTCGACCACCACTGTCACGGGGTGCGGCGGGACGACCTGACCAGAGCCGAGTTCGAGCTGCTCATCAACGAGGGCGGCAGCCCGGCGCCCCCCGGCACCACCCACTTCGACACGCCGTTCGGCGCGGCGGTGCGCCGTTGGTGCGCGCCGCTGCTCGACCTGGAGCCGCACGCGCCGCCCGCCGTCTACCTCGCCCGCCGCGCCGAACTGGGCGCGGGCGAGGTCAACAAGCGGCTCCTGGCGGCGGCCGGCGTGGTGGCCTTCCTGGTGGACACCGAACCGGCCGGCGCCTGGGAGGAGGGCGAGCTGCTGTCGGCCACCGAGATGGGCCGCCACGGCGGCGCCGCGGCCGACGAGCTCGTACGGATCGAGGCCGTCGAGCGCGACGTGGCCGAGACGGCGCAGATCTCCGTCGACTACCTCGACGACCTCGGCGAGGAGCTGACCGCCAGGGCCGCCAGGGCGGTCGGGTTCACCACGGTCATCGGGGCGCTCCACGGCCTCGACTTCGACCCGTCCCGGCCCAGCAGGGGCTCGGTGATCGCGGCGGTCAACCGGCGGCTGTCGGAGCCCAAGGAGCCGCTGACGGACCCCGTCCTGCTGCGCCACCTGCTGTGGATCGCGATCGACGTGGCGAGAGAGCGGGGGCTGCCCGTGCAGTTCCACACCGGCTTCGGCGGCGCGGGGCCCGACCTGCACCGCAGCGACCCGTCCAGGTTGAGCGCCCTGGTCAGGGCGTTGCAGCCGGCGTCCGTACCGGTGATCCTGCTGCACTGCTATCCGTTCCACCGCCAGGCCGCCTACCTGGCGGGCCTCCACCCGCACGTCTACGTGGACATCGGGCTCGCCCTCCCGCACACCTCCGCCGCCTCGGCGAGGGTCGTGGAGGAACTGCTGGAGCTGGCGCCGTTCCACAAGCTGGTGTTCGGCTCCGGCTGCCACGCCGTGGCCGAGACGGGCTACCTGGGCGCGCTGTCCTACCGGCGGGCGATGGGCGCGGCGCTGCGGTCCAGGGTCGGCGCGGGGGAGTGGAGCGTGGCGGACGCGGCCAGGATCGCCCACATGATCGGCTCGGGCAACGCCCGGCGCATCTACCGGCTCTGACGCGGGATCCGAGGGACGCGTCGAGACGTCCTGACCTGCGGTGTCAGCGGATCCAGGCCTGCTGGAGCTCGCGGAAGAGCGTGCGCGACCGGGCACGCGGCACGGTGCAGCACGCCGTGCCCGACCGACCCGAGTACCCTCCGCCAGCGGACCATCCCGCTCCCGAGCCGTACGGGAGTCCTCCCATGTTCCCCGGCGACGGATTCACGCACGATGACGACAGGCCCGGCGGCATGTCCTGCGACCGCCATACTGACCGAGCCGAGCAGCAATCCGGCGAATCTCCCCCTGCCCCTGTTGCCCAGCACCATGGAGTCGGCGGACACCGACTGGCAGATCAGCGCGTCGACGACATTCCCGCTGAGCAGCTCGGTGCCCACCTCGACGTCCGCTTCCGCGGCGCGGGCGCGGTCGGCGGCGGCGGCCACGATCGGTCGAGCCATATCCCGCAACGCAACGGCTCACGTTAAACGCCGAAATCGAAAGGGTATGGCTGGGCGTGTTTGCGGCGTTCTCGGCGACGCCGCCGGATACGGGGAACATTCGGGGGCACGATGCAAGCGTTCGTGATGAAGCAGATCGGACAGGTGGGCTTGATGGACAAGCCGGTCCCGCGGCCCGGCCCCCTGGATGCCGTCGTGCGAACGACCACCACCCTGATCTGCACGTCGGACTCCCACACCGTCAAGGGCGGCATCGGGCCGCGCGAGAACCTGACGCTCGGCCACGAGGGCGTCGGCGTGGTGCACGAGGTGGGTGGCGAGGTGACGGCTTTCCGGCCGGGCGACCGGGTCCTGGTGGGCGCCATCACCCCCGACTGGGGCGATCTCGCCTCCCAGAACGGCCATCCGTCGCAGTCCGGCGGACCACTCGGGGGGTTCAAGTTCGCCAATTCCAAGGACGGAGTCTTCGCCGAGTATTTCCACGTCAACGATGCCGACGCCAACCTGGCGAAGATCCCCGACGGTGTCCCCGACGAGATGGCGGTCTACTGCGCCGACATGCTCTCGACCGGGTTCATGGGCGCGGAGAACGGCAACATTCCCATCGGCGGGACGGTGGCCGTGCTCGCGCAGGGCCCGGTGGGCCTCATGGCCACCGCGGGTGCCAGGCTGTGCGGCGCCGGCCTGGTCATCGGGGTCGAATCGGTGCCCAGCCGGCAGCGGCTCGCCCGCGACTACGGCGCCGACGAGATCGTCGACTTCACCACCGAGGACGTCGTCGAGCGCATCCTCGACCTGACCCGGGGGCAGGGCGTGGACACCGCCATCGAAGCGCTCGGCGCGGACGCCACCTTCCAGACCGCCATAAAGATCACCAAACCAGGCGGAACGGTGTCCAACACCGGCTATTACGGCGAAGGTGAGTTCGTACGCATCCCCCGCGTCGAGTGGGGCGTCGGGATGGCCGACAAGACGATCACGAGCGGCCTGTGCCCCGGCGGCAGGCTGCGCATGGAACGGCTGCTGCGCGTGCTGGAGAGCAAGCGGCTCGACCCCACGCATCTGACCACCCACACGTTCCGCTTCGACGAGATGGAGCGCGCCTTCGAGGTCTCGGACAAGAAGCTCGACGACATGGTGAAGGTGCTGATCACGTTCTCGTGACGGAATCTGATCATTGTCCGGTAACGGACAGCGGTGACGTCCGCTCACCAGGAGCATCCCCCTCTCCGACGGTGGCACATCGGTACGGAGGAGAAACTCAGAGATGCTCGATCCCGACCCGCCTTTCCGCCCGGTGCGCCGCCAGGAGGGCTATCCGGCGCTGGAGGATCTGGGCCTCATCGGCGACGGCACGACGGCGGCGCTGGTCAGCGTCGACGGCTCGATCCCGTGGCTGTGCCTGCCCCGCTTCGACAGCGACCCGCTGCTGTGCGGCCTGCTGGATCGTGAGCACGGCGGCCACTTCACGCTGACCGTGGACGGCCTGCGCGAGGCCCGGCAGTTCTACGAGCCGGACACCGCGGTGCTGGTGACCGAGTTGCGCGGCCCGACCGGACTGGTCCGGATCACCGACGCGCTGGCCCTGCGCGCCGGCGCCGACCTCAGCGACGACGCGGGCGGCGGCCGGGGCGAGCTGGTCCGGTCCGCGGTCGTGCAGGCCGGGACCGCGCGGCTGCGGGCGGAGCTGGAGCCGCGCGGCGACGGGCAGTCGCGGGCCCTGTACGGCGGCCTCGAGGTGAGCGCCTCCCGGCGGCCTGACCTGCGGCTTCATCTGCGTTCCAACCGGCCGTTGACCGGCCTGCGCACCGAGCACGACCTTCAGGAGGGCGACCGCCTCGATCTGGTGTTGTCGTGGGGCCGCATCCACCGCCATCACCGGTTCGACCCCGAGGTGATGGTGCGGCAGACCATGGAGGCCTGGCGACGCTGGATGCGCAAGTGCAGCTACGGAGGCCCGCAGGAAGCGCTGGTCCGGCGTTCGGTGATCACGCTGAAGCTGTGCGACGACTGGGGCAATGGTTCACTCGTCGCGGCGCCGACGTCCTCCTTGCCCGCGCCGATCGGCGGGGCGCGCAACTGGGACTACCGCTACACCTGGATCCGTGACGCCGCCTACTCCGTGTTCGCGCTGCGCCGCGTCGGCTTCGAGGAGGAGGCGGACGCCTTCCTCGGCTGGGTCCTCGACGCCTTCGAGCAGAGCCGCCGTCCGCGCATCATGTACACCCTCGACGGCCGCCCCGTACCGGAAGAGATCCACGACGCCGGCCTGGAGGGTTACCGGCGCTCGGCGCCGGTGCGCTGGGGCAACGGCGCCGCCGACCAGCGCCAGCACGACGTCTACGGCGAGGTGCTCGACTGCGCCGACCAGTGGTTGCTTCCCGGCCGCGAGCTCCAGCCGGCGCTGTGGTCCGGACTGTCGGAGCTGGCCGAGACCGCCGCGCACACGTGGCAGCAGCCGGATCAGGGCATCTGGGAGGTACGCAGCGAAGGCCGGATCTTCACCTACTCGGTCGGCATGTGTCAGGTGGCACTGAACCGGGCCGCGGCCATCGGCGAGCGGCTCTGTTTGTCCGGGCCGATCGACACCTGGCGCGCCACCGCGGAGAAACTCCGCCGGCTCATCCTGGACCAGGCCTGGAACGAGGAGAAGCAGTGCCTGAGCGAGCACCTCGACGGCAGCGGCGGCCTGGACGCCAGCCTGCTCGCACTGCCGCTGCGCAAGGTCGTCCCCGCCGACCACCCACGCATGGCCGCCACGACCGCGGCCATCGCCGAACGCCTGTCGGCCGGTGACGGCCTGCTCTACCGCTACCTGCACGAGGACTCGCCCGACGGCTTGGCCGGCGACGAGGGCGCCTTCATGCTGTGCAGTTTCTGGCTGGTCGACAACCTGATCCTGCAGGGCCACCAGGACCGGGCCGCGGACCTGTACGCGACGCTGTGCGCCCGCGCCAACCCGGTCGGGCTGATGCCCGAGCAGATCGACCCGTCCACGGGGACATTCATGGGCAACTTTCCGCAGGCATTCAGCCACATCGGGATCATCGCCAGCGGGGTCAACCTGGCACGAGCAGAAGGAGGCACCCCGGCATGATCGACCGGCTCATCATTCTCGGCGCCACCGGCGACCTCAACGCCCGCTTCCTGCTGCCGGCCCTGGTCGCCCTGCGCGCGGCCGGTCACGTCGGCGACCGGTTCGAACTCGTCTGCGCCGACCGGCGGGACTGGAGCGGCGAGGAGTTCCGCCGCTGGGTGTCCGACCAGCTCGACCGGCACGCCGCGGCGGAGCCCGGCGAGACCAGGAAGGCGATCGCCGACCGCGCCCGGTACCGGCGGACGGACGCCACCGATGCCGCCGACATCGCCTCGCTCGTCGCCGGTGACGATCCCGTCGCCGTCTACCTCGCCCTCCCGCCGGCGATCTTTCCCGGCGTGGTCGCCGCCCTCGGCGCCGCGAACCTGCCGCCGGGCAGCCGGATCGTGCTGGAGAAGCCGTTCGGCGAAGACCTCGACAGCGCGGTGGAGCTGAACCGGCTGCTGGCGGGGGTCGTGCCCGAGCAGGCGGTGTTCCGCGTCGACCACTTCCTGGCCATGACGACCGTCCAGAACCTGCTCGGCAGCCGGCTGGCCAACCGCGTCCTGGAGCCCCTCTGGAACAGCGCCAACATCTCGGAGGTGAAGATCATCTGGGACGAGACCCTCGCGCTGGAGGGCAGGGCGGGCTACTACGACGGCGTAGGGGCGCTCAAGGACATGGTGCAGAACCACCTGTTCCAGGTGCTGTGCCTGGTGGCCATGGAACCGCCGCTCAGCCTCGGCGAACGCGACCTGCGGGACCGGAAGATCGACGTGCTCCGCTCGGTGCGCCCGCTCACCGACGACGACGTCGTACGCCGCACTCGCCGCGCACGCTATCTGGCCGGCCGCGCCGGCGACCGCGACGTCCCCGCCTACGCCGAGGAGGAGGGCGTGGACCCGCGACGCCGTACCGAGACCTTCGCCGAGGTGGAGCTGGAGCTCGACAACTGGCGCTGGTCCGGCACGACCTTCCGGCTCCGCACCGGCAAGGCGCTCGGCCACGAGCGCAAAGAGGTCGCCGTACGCTTCCGGCCCGTCCCGCACCTGCCCTCGGGCCTCGGCGAGGAGGCCGAGCCCAACGTGCTGCGCTTCGGGCTGGAGCCGGAGAGCATGACCCTGGCGCTGGCCGGCATCGGCACCGCCGCCCGCACTCTCGCCCCGCTCACCCTCACCGCGCGGCCGGCGCCCCCCGAGTTGCCTGCCTACGGCCGGCTGCTGCTGGACGTGCTGCTCGGGAACGCGGCCCTGTCCATCCGCGGCGACGAGGCCGAAGAGGCCTGGCGGGTCCTCGCACCGATCATGTCGGCGTGGTCGAGGGATGTGGTGCCGCTTGCGGAATATCCGGCCGGATCGGACGGTCCTGCCGCGGTGAGGAGCGGCTGATGCCGTCGACGGAGCGCGCCACGGGCGCCCTGCGCAGCCAGGTCTGGTGGGACAACGCCGGCAACCCGGAGATGACGGCCCTGTATCTCGAACGCTATCTCAACTTCGGGCTGACCCCGGCCGAACTGCGGTCCGGCAGGCCGGTCATCGGCATCGCCCAGACGGGCAGCGACCTCGTGCCCTGCAACCGCCACCACCTCGACCTCGCCGGCCGGGTCAGGGACGGGATCCGCGACGGCGGTGGCATCCCGCTCGAGTTCCCCGTCCATCCGCTGCAGGAGACCGGTAAGCGCCCGACCGCCGCGCTGGATCGCAACCTCGCCTACCTCGGGCTGGTCGAGGTGCTCTACGGGTATCCACTCGACGGGGTCGTGCTGACGACCGGCTGTGACAAGACCACGCCCGCGTGCCTGGCCGCGGCGGCGACGGTGAACATTCCGGCGATCGTCCTGTCCGGCGGGCCGATGCTCAACGGCTATCGCGAGGGCGAGCGGATCGGCGCGTCGGGCTCAGGGCTGGTGATCTGGCAGTCGAAGCGGCTGCTGGCCACCGGGGAGATCGACTACGACGAGTTCATGGCGCGCGTGTGCGCTTCGGCGCCCAGCATCGGTCACTGCAACACGATGGGGACCGCGCTGTCGATGAACAGCCTGGCCGAAGCCCTGGGGATGTCCCTGCCGGGCTGTGCGGCGATCCCGGCCCCCTATCGCCGGCGGGCGCAGATGGCCTACGACACAGGCCGTCGATCGGTGGATCTCGTACGCGAGGACCTCACCCCGCGCAAGATCATGACCATGCGGGCCTTCGAGAACGCGATCATGGTCGCCTCGGCCATCTCGGCCTCCACCAACGTGCCCATCCACATCAACGCCATCGCGCGACACGTCGGGGTGCCGTTGTCGATCCAGGACTGGCAACGGGTCGGAGCCGACATCCCGGCGCTGGCGAACGTCGCCCCCGCCGGCGAGTTCCTCGGCGAGGACTTCTACCGCGCCGGGGGTGTCCCCGCCGTCATGCGGTCGTTGCTGACTGCGGGGCGCCTGCACGGCGACGCCGTGACCGTCTCCGGCCACACCGTGGCCGAGAACCTGACCGACGCCCCGCCCGCCGACCCGACGGTCATCCGTCCTTTCGACGAGCCTCTCGCCGCCCACGGCGGGCTTCTCATCATGACGGGCAACCTGTTCGACTCCGCGGTCATGAAGACCTCGGTCCTCACCGGCGACTTCCGCGCGGTGTCCCACTATCGGGCCATCGTCTTCGACGGGCCCGAGGACTACCACGCCCGCATCGAAGATCCAGAACTGGGCCTCGACGAGGACTGCATCCTCGTCATCCGCTACACCGGGCCGATCGGCTATCCGGGCTCGGCCGAGGTCGTCAACATGGAGGTCCCCGCCGCGCTGCTCCGGCGGGGCATCACCACGTTGCCCACCCTCGGCGACGGCCGCCAGAGCGGCACCTCGGATGCGCCGTCGATTCTCAACGCCAGCCCCGAGGCCGCGGTCGGCGGCAATCTCGCCATCCTGCGCACCTGCGACCGCATCCGCATCGACGTGGACAACGCGCGCGTCGACGTCCTTCTGCCGGATGAGGAGATCGCCGCGCGATGGGCCCGTCACACACCGCCGGTGGTCGAGAACCAGACACCGTGGCAGGAGATCTACCGCTCCACGGTCGGGCAGCTGGACAGCGGAGGCTGCCTGGAGCTGGCCCTGGCCTACCAGGACCTCGTACACACCAAGGGGATTCCCCGTGACTCGCACTGACGCCAGAGGAACCATCATGATCGCTGACTCCGACTTCGGCGACGTGGACATCGAACGCGCGATCGTCGAGGGCGCCGGATTCGATCTGCTCGCCGAGCAGTGCAAGAGCGAGGACGAGGTGATCGAGAAGGGCCGGGACGTCGATGGCCTGCTGACCCAGTACGTCCGGGTCGGTGCCCGCGCCATCGACGCGTTCACCCGGTGCCGGGTGATCGCCCGCTACGGCACGGGCGTGGACATCGTCGACGTCGACGCCGCGACCCGGCGGGGGATCCAGGTCACGAACGCGCCGAACGAGTGGTGCGCGGAGGAGGTCGCCGATCACGCCGTCGCGCTCTGGCTGGCCGCCGCCCGCAAGATCTGCGTATACGACCGGGAGACCCGCAAGGGTGCATGGCAGTGGCAGAGCGGGCAACCGATCTGGCGGCTGCGGGGACGGGTGTTCGGGCTGCTGTCCTTCGGCTTCATCGCCCAGCTCATCGCCGAACGCGCCAGAGCGTTCGGCGTCGAGGTCTGGGCGCACGACCCGTTCCTCGACGAGTCCGAGATCCGATCGCGCCAGGTGCGGCCGGTCTCCTTCGGCCAGCTCGTGGAAGGCGCCGACTACCTCGTGATCCAGGCGCCGCTCACCCCCGGGACCCACCACACCTTCGACCGCACGACGCTGCGCAGGATGAAGCCGACCGCCGTCCTCGTCAACACCGGGCGCGGCCCGATCGTGGACGATGCGGCGATCCACCAGGCACTCACCGAGGGATGGATCGCGGGCGCGGCGCTGGACGACCTCGAGGAGGAGCCCGCGAAACAGCGGGACTGGCGTCCGCGCAACCCCCTGTTCACACTGCCCAACGTGATCATCTCTCCCCATGCCGCCTACTACTCCGAGGAAGCCGTCACAACAGTGCGGCGCATCGCCGCGGAAGAGGCCGTACGGGTCCTGACCGGGCAAAGCGCCCGTAGCCCGGTCAACGACGTGACGGCCGGCTCTCCCTGAGGAACCCGACCACAGCAACATCGGCCGCCACCACGAGTTCCACGCCACCGTCCCGGTCACGACCGGCAAGTGAGCCGGCCTCGCCGAGCGACCCCAGGCGGGCCGCCCTGGTTCGTCGTGCCCGAAATCCGCCGGGCGCCGCTGATGACAGAAGGTCAAGCCATGCATCTCACGAAGAAGGCCACCGCCGCCATGCTGATCGCCGGAGCCTGTGTCGCCGGAACGTCCGGTGCCGCCTTCGCCACGCCCGAGCGCGCCGAACTGCCGGGTGTCGTCTCGATAGGGGCCGGCGACGTGCCGGTGGCCACCGCGGCGGCCGGCAGCCTCTGCGTCTATCAGGCCCGGGATACACGTCGGGACGGTACTGTCTCAGCACCGGTGACGACGACCTGCGCAACAACCGCTGTCACATCGGCACCGCGTCGGTGAGCGACACGGTGAGTTCGTTCGTCAACCGGACCGGCTATGTCGTCGAGTTCTGCTACGTTCCCCTCATGAGCGTGTCGCCGGATCTCGGCGACCGGGACAACAGGTTTCTCCTCCGTCCGGTTCCACCCGGCCTGACCGGCCCGCCGTCCGGCTCGGGCAACGCCCGGCGCATCTACCGGCTCTGACGCGGGATTCACCGGCGGGAACGCGGTCATCAGCGGAGTCGACGCTTATCGTACGAAATGAGCGGCATTTCCGTATTTATCGGATTGTGATTTGTCTCGCTGTCAAATTCGCTGTGATGATCAGGGCGCCAGACCCCTACGCCGCACCTGGAGGTGTCGTGCCCTGGCGTTCGCTCACCCTCGTCGCGACCGGCTTATGCCTGGCGCTGTCCATGGCGGGAACCGCGTCAGCCGACGACCCCCCGCAACCGGAGATCGAGACCAGGGCGGGCACGCGAGCCCCGGCTGAGGTCAGCGGACTGTCCGAGCCCGCCCGCGCGGGCGACCCCGTGGCGGCGGCCAGGGCGCACCTGACCGACCCGCGCTACCACCTCGACCCCGCGAACCTGCGGCACCTGCGGACCGTCGTCGACGGCCAGGACGAGACCGTCAGATTCGCCCAGCACCACCGCGGACTGCCCGTTCTCGGCGGCCAGTACCTCGTGCACTTCCGGACCGTCGGCGACCGGCGGGAGGTCACCGGAGCGGGCGGACGTTTCCACACCGAGCTCACCGTGGACACCAAGCCCGCGATCACCGCGCGGACGGCCGCTGTGCTGGCCCACGCCCGGCTCGTCACCGACCGCAGGGTCCGGGCCGCCACCAAGGCCGCGCCGGGCGAGCTGATCGTGCTCCCGCGGGGCGAGGGCGTGCTCGCCTGGCAGGTCACGCTCACCGGCGCCGACCCGGTCAGGAAGCGGCCCGTCCTGCGCGACGCGTACGTGGACGCCCACACGGGCCGGCCGCTGTTCGCGATCGACCGGCTGCACATGGAGGGGCCCGTCGTGGGCGGCGGGCGTACCGCCCACGGGGACGACGTCGAGCTCCACGCCTATCAGCGCGGGGACGGTGTGTACGAACTGCGCGACAGGTCCCGTCCCATGTGGAACGGCACCACCGGCGAGATCCTCACCTACGACGCGGCCGGCGCCGACCTCCAGGACTTCCTGAGCCCCGGCGTCCCCGCCGGCGCCAGGCTCGTCGAGTCGCCTGCCCTGGCCTTCGGCCCCGAGCACACCGACAGCGGCGCCGTGGACGCCCACTGGGGCGCCGGCAAGGTGTACGAGTACTACAGGGCGCTCGGCCGCGAGGGCCTCGACGGCGCAGGCGGCACCATGTACTCCGTCGTCAACGTCACCTTCATGGGCGCGCCCTTCATCAACGCCCTCTGGGACGGCACCAAAATGATCTACGGGGGCGGCGGCCCCGACTTCCACTCCCTGGCCGCCGGTCTCGACGTCGTCGGCCACGAGATGACCCACGGCGTGATCGCCCACAGCGCCGACCTGGTCTATGCGGGACAGTCAGGCGCGGTGAACGAGGGCCTGGCCGACTACTTCGGCAACGCCGTCCAGGTCGACACCCTCGGCATCGCGATGAGCGATCCGCAGGCCGCCCTCCTCGGCGAGAGCCTGTGCAAGAACCTGCCGCCCGCCGAGTGCGCCTCGCGTGACCTCGGCGACGGCAGGAACGCCGTCAAGGACTACGTCGGCGTGACCCTGCGCGAGGACGGCGGCGGCGTGCACTTCAACTCCACGATCTTCTCCGGCGCCCTCTGGGACGTCAGGAAGGAGCTGGGCGCCGGCTTCGACAAGGTCGTCTACAGGGCGCTGACCGCGTACATGACGCCGCTGGACGACTTCGCCGACGCCCGCCGCGCCGTCGAGTCGGCGGCCCGGGCCAAGGGGCTGTCCGCGCGCGATCGGCGCACGATCGGGCGGGCGTTCGACCGGCACGGCATCAAGCCCGGATGGGAACGGCGCGTCCGTACCGACTCCGAGGTCCTGATCGACGGGCTCAGCGACGCCCTCGACCCGCCCGCCCTGGCCGGCGACCGGTACGTCGTGACGAACTCCACCCCCGACCTCGCGGGCCCCACCATGATCGTCGCAGGGTGGCTGCGCGGCGGCGAACCGGCCGTCCTGTCCGACAACGACCGGTGGAACCTGCTGCCCGCGACCGACGGCGAACGCGCCGCCTGGGTGTCGTACGACCCCGAGGCCAACCACTTCCAGATTCGCGCCCGCCCCCTCGACGCGGGCACGCCCTCCGCGGTCCTGCACGAAGGCTCTCACGCCGTGCTCGCCCTCGCCCTCTCCGGTGACGCGGTCGCCTGGTCGGCCGTGGACCCGGACACGGGTGAGGCCGAGCTCTGGCTGAAGCGGGGGACCGCCGACCCGGTCAACCTCACCGCCGGGGAGGGGGTGGAGGGCTACCAGCCGTCGATCGGCGGTGGCCGGCTGGTCTACGTACGGGCCTGGTCGGAGGGAACGCGGAACCACAGCACCCCTGTCGTTCACGACCTGGCCACCGGCGAGGTGAGCGTCATTCCGGAAACGCCGTCCACGGGCCCGGCGCCGTCCTTCTCGGCGGTGCCCGCCGTGACCTCCCGGCACGTGCTCTGGCTCGTGGACACCGACCGCGACGGCCGTGCGGGCATCATGCGCGCCGGCACCGACGGCGGCGGCGTGACGGCGATCGTGCCCGACGGGCCGCAGGCGCCGCAGGCCTTCCACCTGGACGCCAACGACAGGCTGGCCACCGTCTCCCACTATCCGGGCGCGTTCGACCCGGTGAACGAGAACCTGCCCAAGCTGCTGCAGGTGCCCGTCAAGGGCGGCGAACCGGTGCGTTACTCCTGCAACCGGGGAGAGCAGTCGTTGTTCGCCTCCGGTGAGGGAGCTCGTGTCCTGTGGCTCGACGGCACCGCCGGCGACACCGACCTGGTCACCCGCTCCAAGCCGGCCCGCCGCTGCTGAAGGCACCCGCCGCCCGCCGGCCTGGCCGCCGTCTCCGCCCGCCGTCCCCGCC
>NZ_SMLD01000128.1:0-26578 GCF_004352805.1 Nonomuraea mesophila | reverse complement strand
GCCCGGCGCCGCCGGGGCCGCCCCCACCACCTCCTCGTCGTCGCGGCCGCCCGTGACGGAGCCGCTCGTCGTGACGTACGACGGCGGCCTGTACGTGCTCGACGGCCGGACGTTGCGCCTGGCGAAGGACGTCCCGCTGGCCGGGTTCAACCGGGTCAACCCCGCGGGGGACGAGCGGCACGTGCTGGTCTCCACCGCGACCGGCTTCCGCGTGCTCGACGCCGTCACCCCCGTGCTGAAGGCCGACGAGTTCAAGGGCAGCAAGCCGGGCCACGTCGTCAGGCACGGCGGCGTCACCGTGCTGTTCGCCGACGGCTCCGGCGAGGTGACCGTCTTCGACCCCGCCGACCTGGCCGACGGCCTGCCGGAGGGCGAGGTGCACACGGCCGCCGCGCCGCACCACGGCGTGGCGCTCCAGTTGGAGAACGGCGAACTGGTCGTCTCTCTCGGCACCGAGGAGAAGCGGGTGGGCCTGGTCGTCCTGGACGGCGACCGTAAGGAGATCGCGCGCAGCGAGAACTGCCCCGGCGTCCACGGGGAGGCGACCGCGCGGGACGAAGCCGTCGTGGTCGGCTGCGAGGACGGCGTGCTCGTCTACAAGGACGGCGAGTTCACCAAGATCGACAGCCCCGACGAGTACGGCCGCATCGGCAACCAGGCGGGCTCCGACGTCTCCCCCGTCGTGCTCGGCGACTACAAGAAGGACCCCGACGCCGAGCTGGAGCGCCCGACCCAGGTCTCGCTCATCGACACCACCGCCGGCACGATGCGGCTGCTGGACCTCGGGACGAGCTACACCTTCCGTTCCCTGGCCCGCGGGCCGGAGGGCGAGGCCCTCGTGCTCGGCACCGACGGCCGCGTGCACGTCATCGATTCCGCCGAGGCGAAGGTCGTCAGGTCGATCGAGGTCATGGACGAGTGGAAGGAGCCGATCGACTGGCAGCAGCCGCGTCCGGCCATCTTCGTACGCGACGGGGACGTCTACGTCAGCGACCCGGCGACCAGGAAGGTGCACGCGATCGACCTCGCGTCCGGGAAGGTCGTCAGGAGCGTCACCCTGCCGCGCAGCCCGAACGAGCTCACCGGCGCCGGCTGAGCGCCCCTGGCGGGGATGTCCGGCAAATGTCCGGTCCGCTGCCTGGTCCGGCCCGCGCGGCGCGCCGAGACTCGAAGAGGTGAACGGGGAGCACGTCCCCTCACGAGAGGAGTGACCGGTGAAGATCACACGGATCGCGGCCGGCGTCGCGCTAGGAGCGCTTTCCGCCGCACTGTTCGCGACCCCCGCGATGGCCGACCGCGACATGAGCGTCGGCACGTACGACCGCGACATGAGCGTCGGCGCCAACGACCGCGACATGAGCGTCGGCACGAACGGCACCCGCGTGACCTGACCGGGTGACCTGAGCGCGTGACCCGGCCCGCGTCGCCTCCTCGGACGGGGCGGGGGACGCGGGCCGGCCGCGTACGTCAGGGGCCGGAACGGCAGGGGAATCCGCTTCTCGTGCTCCGCAGGAGCGCGGCCCCGGCGAAATAGCCGATCAGAGCCGCCGTGGGGAAGCCGGCGGGACCGTGATCACCGGGCCCTGCCAGGGCGACGGCCAGGAGGCCGACCACGACTGCGGCCATCCCGGCGAAGGTCAGAGCAGCGGCGCCGCGGCCCGCGGGCGCGACGGGGCCGCTGCGCCGTTCCACGGGCCCGAACACCGCGACGAGGAGGCCGAGGATGATCGCGAGCGCGGCCAGCCAGGGGACGCGCAGCAACACCCACGGGAGCGACCCGGGAGGGGCCTGGGGCAGCAGCCCGGTGGGATAGAGCACCAGGACGCCGAGCACGGCGGCGGTCATGTGCCACAGGAACAACGTCATGATCACCGAGTTGACCGCGACGACGGCCGTCCACTGCCGCACCCCCTGCAGCCACCGGTTGACCGGCCCGTGAAGGAGCAGCGCGACGCCGGTCTGCGCGGTGGCCAGCGCCAGCAGCGCCAGGGTGGGCGGCGAGGTGTTCTGGATCTGCTGCCCCGCCACGCCGACCATGCTGACCGGATAGGGACCGAACACGGTGAGCCCCACCAGGGCGGCCAGCCCGCCGAGGGCGAGGGGCAGCGCGACGGCAGGGCGGGCCGGCAGGCGCCCGTCCTGCCAGGCGAAGCCGAGCTGGTGCACCGCCAGCCAGGCGAACAGGTAGCTGCCCGCCCCCGCATAGGGGATCCACGGCACGAACCGCCCCGCGTCGCCCACCGCGACCAGAACGACGAGCACGACCGGCACCGCGAGCCCCCACCTGCGGTGCAGTGCGTGCATCACGGGCGTCAGGACCACCGCCGACAGGTACGCCACCAGGAACCACAGCGGGATGCCCGCCAGCCACACCCCCATGCCGACCAGCGCGGGATCGACGCCCGCGACCCGGGCGGCCAGTCCGGCGGTCGTGAGCACGGCCAGCAACATCGTGGTGGGCCGCACCAGCCGGTCGGTGCGGCGCAGCGTCCAGCCGGTGGCGTCGCCGCCGTCGCGGCGGTGGGCGGCGAGGGAGGCGGCGTTGGCGTACCCGCCGACCAGGAAGAAGATCGGCATGACCTGGAAGAGCCAGGTCAGCGGACGGGTCCACGGCACGACGTCGAGGACGTTGACCCCGCGCAGGCCGCCGTCGTAGCTCACCGAGAGCACCAGCCAGTGCCCGGTCACCACGGCCGCGATCGCGACGGCACGCAGGAGGTCGACGTGACGGTCGCGGTGGGCAGGGGTCTGCTCGGCTTTGCGCCGCAGCTCTCTCGCGGCCCGCTCGATGGCTCCCATGGCGTCCTCAGTGCGCCGTGTGCTCTTTCATGCTGGAGCATCTACCCAACCCGGCGGGCGCCCCGCGGAACGACGGGGAAATGGGCACGGGTAATAGCCGTGATGTTTCCTCCGCATACGGTTTGCCCCGCGTGTTCTTGGCGTGACAGAAGGTCATTTCTTGCCGTGGCATGGCGTGTTCATGAGCCGCGATCAAGTTTCACGATGATTTTCAGGTAATCCCCAGAAAGGGCAGGTAACCTCGCCCACCATGATGTGGCAGCGTACGTTCAACAGCGCGCTGGCCAAGTACGCAGGATTCCGGATCGAACGGGTAGGAAAAGCGGAGAAAGCGAGGAAGGTCGTCGAGAGGCCCCTGAAGGCCCCGCCCGACACTTCCTTCAGACCGCCGTCCGATCCCCGTGATCGCCTGCTCGAGGCCCCGGTGTTCGTGATCTCCCCCGTCCGGTCCGGCTCGACGTTGTTGCGGTCGATGCTCAACGCGCACCCGGACCTGCACGCCCCCCACGAACTGCACGTACGCCGGCTGAGCGTGGACTTCGGCACGACCCTGGCCGAGAAGGCGATGGAGGCGCTCGGGCACAACCGGGCCGACATCGAGCACCTGCTGTGGGACCGGGTGCTCCACCGCGAGCTGGTACGCAGCGGCAAGCGGTACATCGTGGACAAGACGCCGGCCAACGCCTTCGCCTACGAGCGGATCGCCACCTGCTGGCCGGACGCCCGGTTCGTGTTCCTGCTGCGTCACCCCGCCTCGATCGCGACATCCTGGTACGAAGCCAGCCCCGGCAAACGCACGCCCGACGAAGCGGCGGCCGACGCGTTGCGGTACATGAAGGCGGTGGAGCGTGCCAGGAAAGCGCTGCCCGGCCTGACCGTGCGCTACGAGGAGCTGACCGACGAACCGGAGAAGATCAGCCGCCTGATCTGCGAGTTCCTCGGCATCGACTGGGCGCCCGAACTGCTCTCCTACGGCACGCCCGACGTGGTGACCAAAGGGCTCGGCGACTGGAAGGACAAGATCCGTTCGGGCACCGTGCAGAAGGGCCGCGACCTGCCCTCGCCGGAGGAGATCCCCGAGGTGTTGCACGCCATGTGCCGGACGTGGGAGTACCTGCCGTGAAGATCCGATACATGCTGCTGCACGCGTACGGCATGGGCGGCACCATCAGGACGGTGGTCAACCAGGCCAACGCGATGGTGCAGGCGGGTCACGACGTCGAGATCGTCAGCGTCGTACGCCGGCGCACCAGTCCGCAGTTCGCCATCGACGAGCGGGTGCGGGTGTGGGCCCTGGTGGACCAGCGTGACGGCATCGCCTCCGACTCGCTGGCCCGCAAGGTGTGGCGGCGTGCCCGGGGCAAGATCGTGCCGTACGGCGAGTTCGCGGCCGAATACTTCACGGAACGGGTGGAGGGCGCGGTCATCGACTACGTCTCCGACCTGGAGGGCGGCATCCTGGTCACGACGCGGCCGGCGCTCAACCTGATCTCCGCGCGCCGCGGCTCGCGCAAGGTGATCCGGGTCGCGCAGGAGCACATGAACCTGGGCTCCTACCACCAGGCGGTACGCGAGCAGATCGCCAAGCACTACGACCGCTTCGACGCGGTCACGGTGCTGACGGAGACCAGCGTCAACGAATACCGGCCGCTGCTGTCCAGCACGCCGGTCGTGCGCATCCCGAACGCGGTCGCCATGGAGGGCCGCGAACACTCCGACCTGACCAACCCGGTCGTGATCGCCGTCGGCAGGCTGGTGCCCCAGAAGGGCTTCGACATGCTGATCAAGGCCTACGCCGCGATCGCGCCCGAGTTCCCCGACTGGCGGCTGCGCATCTTCGGCACGGGCCCCTCCAAGGACCGGCTGCAGCAGCGGCTCGACGAGTTCGACGTGGGCGACCGGATCCGGCTGATGGGACGCAGCGACCGCATCCACGAGGAGCTGGCGCAGTCGTCGGTCTACGCGCTGAGCTCGCGGATCGAGGGCCTGCCGATGGCGATGATCGAGGCGATGGGCCACGCCCTGCCGATCGTCGCCTTCGACTGCCCGACCGGCCCCGGTGACGTGCTGAGGCATGACGTGGACGGCGTACTGGTGCCGCCGCGCGACATCGAGGCGCTGTCGGAGGCGCTCAGGCGGGTGATGAGCGACCCGGCGCTGCGCCGGCGGCTGGGCGCGGCCGCCGCCGAGACCGCCCACAAGTACACCCCGCAGGTCGTGATGCCCCAGTGGGAGCGCCTGTTCACCAGCCTGAGCGCCGGAGAGCGGATCCCCACCGGCTGACCGGTGACGTGACGATCGTGCGGCGCCCGCCTTCTCCGGCGGCGCCGCGTTTCCCTGCATGATCTACTTCCGGAGCGGGCGGGACGCTAGGTTGAGATTCCCGCAGGCCCTCCGGAAGGAGACAGCCCTCATGACAGGTGAACCCCCTCCCACCGGTCACGTGCCCCTGTCCGGCATCGACACGTCCGTGCCGCACGGCGCACGGATGTGGAACTACTGGCTGGGCGGCAAGGACTTCTACGACGTGGACCGCGTGGCCGGCGACCAGTTCAGCCAGGCGTTCCCCGACATCGTGCACATCGCCCGCCTGTCCCGGCACCTGCTGGCCCGCATCGTGCGCCACCTGGTCGGCGAGGCCGGTGTCCGCCAGTTCCTCGACGTCGGCACCGGCCTGCCCACGGTGGACAACACCCACGAGGTCGCCCAGCGGGCCGACCCGTCCTGCCGCGTCGTCTACGTCGACAACGACCCCCTGGTGCTGGCGCACGCCCGTGCCCTCCTGGTCGGCACGCCGGAGGGCGCCACCGACTACGTACACGCCGACCTGCGCGACCCGGCCGCGATCATCTCCGCCGCCGCGAGGACACTCGACCTCGACCGGCCCGTCGCGCTGATGCTGATGGGCATCGTCGGCTACGTCACCGACGAGGAGGGCGCCCACGACATCGTGCGGCGGCTGGTCGACGCCCTGCCGCCCGGCAGCTACCTCGCCCTGTGGGACGGCGTCAACCTGGTCACCGGCGAGGCCCTCGACCAGGCCCAGGACGACTACAACTCGGGCGGCGGCGTCCCCTACAACCTGCGCACGCCCGAGGAGTTCACCGCGTTCTTCGACGGCATGGACCTCGTCGAGCCCGGCGTGGTCTCGCTGCCGCTGTGGCGTCCCGACCCCGACCCGCTCGCCCCGCTGGAGCAGGTCGACGCGCTGTGCGGCGTGGCCCGCAAGCGGTGAGCTATGTCGCGGCCATGATCTGACGCAGGATCTCCGGGGTCTCCGAGGGCGGCGGCGCCTGCACGCTGAGTTCGTTCATCAGGTGCTGATAGGGCCGGATTTCGGAGTCCTTGGTGAGATACTGCGCGCCGGCCAGGTGTTCGAGGTAGACCACGTCGTCCAGCTCCGCCTGGGCGAAGCGCAGGATGGTGACGGGGCCGACCCCGCCGGCCACGCTCCCCGAGCCGAACGGGACCACCTGCACGGTGACGTGCGGCAGCTCCGACTGCTCGGCGAGGTGGCGGAGCTGGTCGCGCATGACCGTCGCGCCGCCGACGCGGCGGTGCAGCGCCGCCTCGTCCAGGATCGCCCACACCTTGTGCGTCGCGGGCTCGGTGAGGATGCTCTGGCGGCGCATCCGAAGCTCGACGCGGTGTTCGATCAGCTCGGCGGGATCGTCCTTGTGGCCCTGCACGACGACCGCACGGGCGTAGTCCTCGGTCTGCAGCAGGCCGGGGACGAACTGGATCTCGTGCGTACGGATCAGCGCCGCGTCCTGCTCCAGCCCGAGATAGGCCTCGAACCAGTCGGGGATCACGTCGCGGTAGTCCTGCCACCAGCCCGGCGCGTTGGCCTGTTCGGCCAGGACGAGCAGGGCCTGGCGTTCGGTCTCGTCGGCCACGCCGTACAGGGTGAGCAGATCCGCGACGTCGCGCAGTTTGAAGCCGCAGCGTCCGCCCTCCATCCGGCTGATCTTGGAATGGGAGCCGCGAATGGTGTATCCCGCCTTCTCACGGCTGATCTTTCGCGACTCCCGCAGCCGGCGCAGCTGCGCTCCGACCAATATGCGCAGCGCCGTGGGTCCGGGCTGCAGAGAATCCCTGTCAGGAATATCGGTCGGATCGCTCATCTCGCGAGCAGTCGACATATATGCTCCTAAATCGGCACTTCACCCTGGCCACCCACCGACGATCCTGCCACGCAGGCGGTCGTCAATCACCATATTTCGGAGCGAGTGGGCGACACACCGCCATTTCCCGGATACGGGGCATGACGTTTCACTCTCTTCGCCGACCCGGAACCATACGCGATCATCCGGCGCCGTAATGATCACCGCCTCGGCGTGTCCCCCTTATGCTCGCCGGGCGCCGCCCGCGCCGGGCCGGCGGCCGGTTTGAAGTGGTGCAGCAATTTCCTGTACCGTGACGTCCCGCTATGAATTCAACAACGTTTCAAAATAATTCGAAATATCACAGTAAAGGCGTACGAATACTTGCCGTCGTGGTCGGCTCCGCCGTTGTGGTGAGCGGTTGCGGCGTGATCGATCTCGGCAGACCGCGGCAGGCGGAGCGACCGGGCGGCGAACCCTCGGCCGCGCCATCGGCCGGGCCCTCGGAGCAGAGCCGGGACGAGGAGCCGCTCGAGCCGAAGAACGACCCCCTGGCCGGGGACGGACCCCTGTTCGCGCACTTCAAGCGGGTGCGCGCGGCCGACCCGTGCGACCTCGTGCCGCACACCATGCTCAAGAAGTACGGCCCCGAGCAGCTCACCGTACGAGGCTCCGGCATGACCGAATGCCAGTACCTGACCGGCCACTCCGACGCCTCCAAGAGCGTGTACAGCTTCAAGATCGACCTGCACGCGCATTTCGAGCAGAAGGACGCGGAGGACGCCGAGGAGGAGAAGCTCGGCGGGCGTACGATCTACCGCGAGGAATACTCCACCGACAGCGCGAGCCATCGCAGCTGCCACTACAAGGTGCCTTATGAGGGCGTCGAGGGCAGCGCACTCGCCCTCGACCTGCTGAAGACCCCGCCGCGCGGCGAGGAGAGCCGGCCGTGGCCGCAGCGCTGCACCGCCGCCAAGCACTACCTCCGCGCGGTCGTGGACCGGATCATGAAGCTCCCGCCGAGAAAGGGCCGGGCGGTGGGCGTCATGGGCAAGGACCCGTGCGCGCGCAAGGACGACCTGCTGGCCGCGCTCGGCCGCTCGTACGAACTCGTCGACGTGCGCTACTCCAGCCCGTACGGCTGCGAGCTCGAACTGGCGAACAAGCAGAAGAACCAGAAGCTCACCCTCCGCTCCGGCTTCGCCTTCCATGAGCGCCAGACCGGCGGCGTGTCGAGCCCGGAGGTCAAAAGCCGCCGGCTCACCATGAACGGCCGCTACATGCTCAGCACCCGGAGCGACCACCGGGTCACGAAGTCCTGCCAGAACTCGGTGGAGCTGCGGCGGGCCACGAACAGCAGGAAGGACGACGCCCACTACGTGACCGTCGGGCTCTCCAGCGCGAAGCTGAAGGTGGAGGACGAGGACGCGAGCTTCGAGGCGCCGCCCGTGTCGTGCACGCTGGCCACCAAGCTCACCCGGATCGTGCTCGGTGGCGTACGGTCGTCCTCGTGACGGCGCCGGGCCGTCACGCCCGCCCGAGATAGAGCTCGATGCCGTCGAGCACCCGTTGCAGGCCGAACTCGAAACCCTCGGCCGGTTCGCCCTGGCTCAGCACGGCGTGCAGGTGGGGGAAACGGTCCTGCGCCCGCCTGATCAGCTCGTGGCCGAAGGCGGATTCCTGGTGGTCGACCGACGACTGCACGGCCCCGCGTACGTAGCCGTTGACCAGCAGCACGGAGTTCAGCACGTCGTGGGGCGGCAGGCCGGCGCCCGACATGGCGGCCATGGCGCTTTCGAGGCGGGCGGTCTCGTTCGGCCCCATGAGGCGAGGGGTCGTGACCAGCGCGAGCGCCCACGGATGGCGCAGGAAGATGTCGCGGGTGTCGCGCGCCCACCGCTCGATCGCGACCCGCCAGTGCCCCGGCTCGGCCGGCTCCTCCGGAGGAGGGCCGATCGCGGTGTCCAGCATCAGGCTGACGAGGTCGTCCTTGGTGGAGACGTGGCGGTAGAGCGACATGGTGCCCGAGCCGAGCCGGGCGGCGAGCCGCTGCATGGACAGCGCGGCCAGCCCTTCCTCGTCGGCGATGGCGATCGCCTCCGCCACGATCCGGTCGAGGTGGAGCACCGGCCTGCGGCCCCGGGGGGCACGCTGCCGCTTTCCCCAGAGCCAGTCGGCGCCCGTGGGCGTGCCGGGCCCCTTGCGGCCGCTCATCGCGCTCTCCTCACACCGGGGCGCCGCCTCGGTGTGCCGCTCCCCTGCTCAACGCGCATGTGCTCACCGTAGTGGTGGCCGCTCACCGGCGCATTCGACGGCGGCGATCCGCGATGCGTATAACATACCCAAGTATGAGTACGACATACGCCAACCGGTGGAACCGCGACCAGCCCGTGCTGCCCATCAGGTCCACTCGCTGAGCCGGTTTGCCGGAGGCGGCCCGGGGCAGCCGCGGAGCATGAAAGCCATATCCAACAGGGCTCGCGCGCGAGCAGGTCGCCGTGGCGCCGGGGCTCGCAAGGGCCGTACGGCCGCGCTCGCGGCAGGGGCGGCGGCGGTGGCCGGGATCGTGCTCGTGCGCGCGGCACGCTCCGCGCCGCCCGACCCGGACGGGTGGTTCGCCGTCACCGTCGAGACGGAACCGTCCCGGCTGACCGGCCCCGACCGGCCCGACGAGTTGGCCCGCCTCGCCGAACGCCACGAGGTCCGCATCAGGCCCGCGCCCGGCGGGCGGGGCAGCGAGATCGCGGTACGCGAGGCCGACGGGGAGACCCGCGACCGGGTGCGGAAGCTGAAGCAGGTGCTCGAAACCGGCGAGGTGCTCCTGGTCGACCAGCAGCCCGAAGGCCACCGCACGGCACTCGGCCGCGCGGGCGTGCCCGCGTTCCGGCATCTCACCAGGAAGGGCGTGCGATGAGGGCACTGTGCTGGACGGGCGTGAACGAGGTGTCGGTCGAGAACGTCCCGGACCCTGGGCTGCTCAACCGGCAGGACGCCGTCGTCAAGGTCACCGCGAGCTCCACGTGCGGGTCCGACCTGCACCTGCTGGACGGCTACGTGCCCACGATGATGGCCGGCGACGTGCTCGGGCACGAGTTCGTCGGCGAGGTGGTCGAGACGGGCCCCGACGTACGCGAACGGCGCGTCGGCGAACGGGTGACGGTGTGCTCCATCATCGGCTGCGGGCGCTGCCACTACTGCAAGGAGGGGTTGTGGTCGTTGTGCGACAACTCCAACCCCAACCCCGGCTTCCTGGAGACGTTCAACGGGCACGCCGGCGCCGCCATCTTCGGCTACTCCCACGCGCTCGGCGGCTTCGCCGGCAGCCACGCCGAGTACGTCCGGGTTCCGTACGCGGACGTGAACGCCTTCCCCGTGCCGGAGAACGTGCCGGACGCCAGCGCCGTGTTCGCCTCCGACGCCGTGCCTACCGGGTGGATGGGCGCCGACCTCGGCGAGGTGGGACCCGGTGACGTGGTCGCGGTGTGGGGCTGCGGCGGCGTCGGCCAGATGGCGGCCCTGGCGTCCCTGCGCATGGGCGCCGACCGGGTGATCGCCATCGACCGTTTCCCCGAACGGCTGGCGCTGGCCGCCGAGATGGGCGCCGACGTCCTCGACTACGGCGACGTCGACGTGCTCGACGCGCTCAAGGAGATGACCGGCGGGCGCGGGCCCGACGTGTGCATCGAGGCCGTCGGCATGGAGAGCCACGGCACCGGCGCGCAGTACGCCTACGACCGGGTCAAGCACGCCCTGCGCCTGCAGACCGACCGCGGGCTCTCGCTGCGCCAGGCCATCCACGCCTGCCGCAAGGGCGGCGTCGTCTCCGTCCTGGGCGTCTACCTCGGCGTGGTCGACAAGTTCCCGATGGGCGCGGTCATGAACAAGGGCCTGACACTGCGCGGCGCCCAGCAGCACGGCCACCGCTACATCCCGATGATCCTCGACCGCATGAGCAAGGGAGAGATCGACGCCTCTCCGCTGCTCACCCACCCCCTTCGGCTGGAGGACGGGCCCAGGGGCTACGAGTTGTTCAAGAAGAAGCAGGACGGCTGCATCAGGGCCGTCTTCCGCCCCTGACGACGGCGCGCGGCCCGGCTCCTGGGCGCCGGCACGGGCGCGCGTACCATCCATCACGTCGTTCACACGGGCATGGAGGCGGCGTGGCGGAGCAGCCTGGTGGGCTGGACCTGCATCTGGACCTGCACCTGCACGGGCAGCGCGACGGGCGCCGCGGGCGGGGCGTGCTCGGGCGGTCACTGGAGTCGGCGCTGCGCGACGGGGTGCGCTCCGGCCGTCTGCCGCCCGGCACCCGGTTGCCGGGCAGCCGGAGCCTCGCGGCCGATCTGGGCGTCTCACGGGGCACCGTCGTCCAGGCCTACACCCAGCTGATCGCCGAAGGCTGGCTGACCGGTGCGCCGGGATCCGGCACCTCGGTCGCGACGCCCCCCGCCCCGACGACGGAACCGGGTGAGACGGCGGTCGCCGCCGCCGGACAGGGCCGAGAGGCGGAGCCCGGCGACGGGCCCTGGTCGGTGGACCTGCGTCCCGGCCGGCCCGACGTCGGCTTGTTCCCGCGTACCGCGTGGGCGTCAGCCGTGCGCCGGGCGCTGGCCACGGCGCCCTCGCACGACCTGGACTACGGCGACCCGGCCGGGCTGCCGGTGCTGCGGCAGGCGATCGCCGGTTACGCCGGGCGGGCCCGTGGCGTGCGGGCCGACGCCGACTCCGTGATCGTGGTCGGCGGGTTCTCCTCCGGGTTGGCGCTGCTCGCCCGGGCCCTGCGCGGCCTCGGCGGCACGCGGATCGCCGCCGAGGACCCAGGGCTGCCCCGCCACCGCGAGCTGGTGCGGGCCGCGGGGCTGGATACGGTGCCGCTCGCCGTCGACGCGGGCGGCGCCGACCCGGCAGGACTGCCCCCGCGATGCGCGGCCGCACTGCTCACTCCCGCACACCAGCACCCGATGGGCGTGGTGCTGGCGCCCGAACGGCGGGTGGCGTTCGCCGGCTGGGCGCGGCACACCGACGGCTACCTGGTCGAGGACGATTACGACGGGGAGTTCCGCTACGACCACCATCCGGTCGGCGCCCTGCAAGCGCTGGCGCCCGACCGGGTCGTCTACGCGGGCAGCGCCAGCAAGGCGCTGGCTCCGGGGATGCGGCTCGGCTGGCTGATCGTGCCTCCGTCGCTGCGCGAGCCGGTGATCCGGGCCGCCGAGGACACGGGGGCGTCGGTTCCGTCCGTGACGCAACTGGCCCTCGCCGACCTGATCGAGCGGGGCGAGTACGACCGGCACATCCGCCGCTCGCGCCTGGTCTACCGGCGGCGTCGCACGGAGCTGGCACAACGGCTCTCGTCACCGCTGCCGGGAGTGGCGGCGGGGCTGCACGCGCTGCTGCCCCTCCCCTCGGCCGAGCGGGAACGGCGGTTGATCGAGGCCGGGCGGCGGGCAGGTGTCCGCCTCCAGGGCCTGCACGCCGCCGGCTACTGGTACGAGCCGTCCGGCGACCGACCCGCCGCGCTGCTCATCGGCTACGCCGCCCCGCCCCGGCACGACTGGCGCCGCGCTCTGGAAACCCTCTGCGCGCTCACCGCCCGGTCGGCGTGACCCCCGCTCACCGCGTCCCCGGCCGCACGGGAGATCACCTGGGCGAAACCGTCACGCCATGAGGGATGAGCAGGCACCCAGCCCAGGTGCTTGCGGGCGTGGTCGTTGTCCGCGCCCCGCGCCGCCGGGTTTCCCGGAGCGTCCGAGCGGGGCGGCGGCGGGGCGCCTACGGCCCGGCAGAAGGCGGGCAGCCAGTCGGCGGCGGGGGCGGGCTCGTCGTCGCAGATGTTCACCGCCCCGGTCGGCCAGTCGAGTGCCTGTACGGCGGCCGTCGCGGCGTCGCCGGTCTCGACGAAGCTGCTGACGTCGCGGTCCGCCACGAGCGCGCCCTGCCGGGCCTGCCCGGCCATAGAACCGCCGGCCTCGTAGAAGGTGCCGGGGCCGTACAGCAGGCCGTATCTCAGCACCACCCACTCGGGCAGCTCGCATACCGTGTGCTCGAGCGCCACCACACCGTCGACGCTGACCCGCCGCGGGCCCTCGGCGTGGACGTCGAGCGGGGTCTCCTCCCGTGCGGGGGCGTCACCGGGTTCGTACATCCAGGCGATGCTCTGCGCCACGATGCGGCGCACGCCGGCGGCCAGCGCGGCGTCGACCAGGTTGCGGGTGCCGAGCCTGCGCAGCTCCGCGTTCGCGGCGGGGTCGCCGCCGCTCAGGTCGGTCAGCTGGTGCATGACCACGTCAGGGGCGGCCTCGCGGACCGCCAGGGCGAGGCCGCGCGCGTCGATGACGTCGCCGCGCACGGCGGCGGCGCCGTCCGGCACCGGTCGCCGGCCTCGGGTCAGCGCCGTGACCCGGTGGCCCTCTGCGAGCAACCGCGGCACGATGTGGCGGCCGAGCACGCCGGTGGCGCCCGCCAGGAAGACGTGCATGATCACGCCTCCCCTGGCCTGGGCGCGCGGCGGTCGCGACGGGCCGCGAGCTCGCCTTCGTCCACGAGGGTGAGCATCGGCTCACCCGGCACGCCGGCCATCACCACCACGAACCGGGTCCAGGCGTCTTTCAGGTGGTTGGCCGCCTGGTAGTGGATGACGTCTCCGCCGGGCTCCCAGAACGCCTCGCCCGCTCTGATCACCCGTTCCTGCTCCCCCTCCAGCTCGAAGATCATCTCGCCTTCGAGCATGTAACCGAAGACCGGCCCGGAGTGCCGGTGCGGCGGCGTGCCCGGGTCACCCGGTGGCAACTCGACCTTCGCCGTCATCATCTCCGCCCCCTGCGGGATGAACGGCGGGATCCGGTGGTCCAGGGTCGTCAATATCGTTCCCGACCTGCTTGTCATCGTCATGCTGCCGAGGCTAGGCGGGCATCGGACCACGCACATAGACCGGTTCGGGGTCGATTCAGTGGACCGCTCAGCCCTTGACCTTGAAGCTGCTCTTCGACGGCTCGAACATGGGCGCCGTGCCCTGGCAGTCGTTGACGGGCGCGCCCAGGAACTCCCACATCCAGAACATGGTGTCGCGGCGTCCCTTGTCGTGCACGGTGAAGGAGACCTTCTTCCCGCTCACGTCCATCTTCGGCTTGCCCTCGACGTTGACGTAGCCCTTGGTGATGACGCCGGTGGCGACCGCGATGCCGTCGCCCGCGACCAAGCAGCCGATCCTGCCCTCGAAGTCGCCCACGGTCGGCTTGCCCGGCTTGCCGGCGTGGAACACGTCGAACGTGCCCTGCGTCTTGACGCCGTCGCTCCTGGCGTCGATGGCGAAGCGCACCTTCTCCCCCGCCCACTGGCCGAACGACTCGGGCAACGTCCCGGAGGCGCTGCCGCGCAGCGCGTACGCGGGCCTGTCGGGTGCGGTGGCGTCCGAGACGGCCGCGGAGGGGGCGGACAGCAGGGCGAGGGCGGCGATCGGGGTGGCGAGTGCGATGTGTCTTCTCATGCCCGTCAGCCTGCCGGTGGCGGGTCGCCGGGGGCTCCCCCCGCCGGGGGATCCTCCTCCCCCGGCAGAGCGGGCGCCCGGCCGGTCACGCGAGGGGGCGGCCCCGTCACGCGGGGAGCGGCCCGTCACGCGGGGGCGCGGCCCGTCACCGGCGCCGTCCCCTGCGGTGCCGGGTGACCAGCACGCCGCCTATCGCCAGCGTGAGCAGACCGAAGCCGATCCCGATGAGCGGGTTCACGCCGATCGTGGAGGTCACCACGTTGCACACGGCGCTGACGAGCAGCAACAACCACAGAACGGGCCTGGTCGTCCTGCCGCGGACGGCGATCTCGGGTTTCGTCATGGCGAGCTCCTCACTCGGCGTGGTCGTCATGCCGCCGACACTACGGAGCGTCGTCGTCGCCGGCGATCCCGCCACCGGGACGCGGGAGGTACAGCAGGCTGTACTCTTCCGCAAATGATCTCCACCTGCCCTCCGACGGTGCCCTATCGTCTGTGCGGGAGGTGCGGGAATGCCGGTCAAAGACCCCAATGGGGCTGATGAGCCGGTTCATCCGTGGGACCCGATCGTTCGCGGACGCGCCACCCTCGACGGGCTCGAACAACTGGTCGGCGGGTTCGGCACGGCGGTGCTGGCGCTGTTCACCCTGTGCGGAGTGATCATCAGCGCGCTGGCCTGCGTGGTCGGCATCGGCCTGCTCATGTTGCCCACCGCTCTGCGGGTGCTGCGGGCCCTCGCCAACCGCGAGCGGGCGCGGCTGTCCCTCTGGGGCCCCGAGCTCATCGCCGCCGAGCCGGTGCCCCATGGACTGCGGGCCGCCCTCGAACAGCCGGTCACCCGGCGGGAGTTGTGCTGGCTGCTCGGCCACGCGAGCTTCGGGCTGGCGCTCGGCCTGACCGGCATCAGCCTTCCGCTCAACGCCGTGCGCGACCTCACCTATCCCCTGTGGTGGCAGCTCCCGCCGCCGGGCGACACCGGCGGGGCCGGTATGGGCCTGCTGCCCGTGAACGACCTGTCCGACGCCTTTCTGATCGCCCTGATGGGACTCGGGTGGGTGGTGCTCACCCTGCTCGTCGTCCCGGTCGTGCCGCGGTTGCAGTCGTGGCACGGACGCCGGCTGCTGGCCGCCGGCCCGGAGGCCGACCTGGCGCTGCGGGTGGCCCAGCTCACCGCGACCCGGGCGGCGGCGGTGGACGCGCACGCCGCCGAGTTGCGCCGGATCGAACGGCTGCTGCACGACGGCACCCAGAACCGCATCGTCGCCGTCACCGTCATGCTCGGGGCGGCCCGGCGCGCGGTGGCGCACGACCCGGCGGCCGCCGAGGCCATGCTGGAGGACGCGCAGGGCGCCGCCGAGAAGGCGCTCGCCGAACTGCGTGGCCTCGTACGCAGCATCCTGCCGCCGGTGCTCGAGGACCGCAGCCTGGCCGACGCGCTGACCGGCCTGGCGGCGGCCTGCCCCGTCCCGTGCGGGATCGACGCCGACCTCCCCGGCCGGTGCGCCGTCTCCGTCGAGGCCACCGCCTACTTCGTGGTGGCCGAGGCGCTGACCAACGTCGCCAGGCACAGCGGCGCGGGCCGCGCCACCGTCACCGTGCGCCGGCGCGACGACCGGCTCCGGCTGACGATCACCGACGACGGCCGCGGCGGAGCCGCGGAACGATCAGGATCCGGCCTGGCCGGGATCCGCCACCGTACGGAAGCGCACGACGGAACGTTCGCTCTGACCAGCCCCCCAGGTGGACCGACCACCTTGAATGTGAGTTTGCCATGCGGATTGTGATCGCTGAGGACGACCCGTTGCTGCGCGAGGGCCTCGCGCTGCTGTTGCGTGCCGAGGCACTCGACGTCGTGGCCGCCACGGCCGACCCCGACAGCTTTCTGGAGGCGGTGGACGCCCACAGACCCGACACGGCCATCGTCGACGTACGGATGCCGCCCACCCACACCGACGAGGGCATCAGGGCCGCCGTCGAGGCCAGGCGCAGGCAGCCCGGCCTGGCGGTGCTGGTGTTGTCGGCGTACGTCGAGCAGGCGTTCGCCACCGACCTGCTCGCCCACGGCAGCGCCAGGCTGGGCTACATGCTGAAGGAGCGGGTGGGGCGGGTGCAGGAATTCCTGAGCGCGCTGCAGCGGGTCGCGGACGGCGGCACGGCCATCGACCCCGAGGTCGTCGCGCAACTGCTCACCCGCACCCGGCCCGACAACCGGCTGGAGCGGCTCAGCCCCCGCGAGCGCGACGTGCTGGCGCTGATGGCCGAGGGGCTGGGCAACGCCGCCATCGCCGAGCGGCTCTTCGTCACCGACGGCGCCGTGCACAAGCACATCCGCAGCATCTTCGCCAAGCTCGACCTGGCGCCCACGGACCGCACGGACCGCCGGGTGGCCGCCGTACTGCACTACCTCGAAAGCGGCGGACGCCACACGGCGTAGTGCTAGCTGTACCACCCGACTCCAGCACGTGGGATCGATCGGGCGGCCGGCTCGCCGACATGCTTGAAGCCGGCACAGACAGTACGTGAGCAGGAGGCGTTCCCCATGATCGATCCGCGTGTCACCACCCGGCGTACGCTGGCGGGGCTGGCCGGGCTGGCGGTGGCCGGCACGCTGGCGGCCGCCCCGGCGAGCGCGGCCGCGCCCTCGTCTGACCTGCAGCGCAGGCTCGACGCGCTGGTCACCGACCACGAGTTCCCCGCCGCGCTGGCCGCCGTGCGCGGACGCGACGGGCGCACCCGGCACTACACCGCGGGCGTGGCCGACCTCAAGACCGAGGCCAAGGTGCCCGTGAACGGCCAGGTGCGCATCGCCAGCAACACCAAGATGTTCACCGCCGTCGTCGTGCTGCAACTGGTCAGCGAGGGCAAGATCAAGCTGGACGCGCCCGTCGAGACCTACCTGCCGAAGCTGCTGCGCGGCAAGGCCGGCGACGGCAGGAAGATCACCGTACGGCAGCTGCTGCAGCACACCGCCGGCCTGCCCGACTACGACACGGTGCTGCTCAAGGACTACTTCGACATCCAGCACCGCCACTACGAGCCGCACGACCTGGTCGCGGCGGCCCAGACGCAGAAGGGCACGCGCGTCGGCGGCTGGAGCTACAGCAACACCGGTTACGTGCTGGCCGGGCTCATCGTCCAGCAGGTCACCGGCCGGCCCATCGGCGAGGAGATCACCCGGCGGGTCATCAAGCCGCTGGAGTTGCGGAAGACGTACTGGCCGGGCGTGGGCGAGCAGCGGATCCGCGGGACGCACCCCAAGGGTTACTTCCGGGCCAAGCCCAGCGAGCCGTACACCGACGTGTCCACGATGGACCCGTCCATGGCGTGGGCGGCCGGCGCGCTCGTCTCCACGCCGAGCGACCTCAACCGGTTCATGGTCGGGCTGCTGGACGGCAAGCTGCTCAAGCCGAAGCAGCTCAAGCAGATGAAGAAGACCGTCGCCGCCCCGCAGTTCGACACCACGGGCAAGGCCCGCTACGGGCTCGGCATCGCGAGTTTCAAGCTGAGCTGCGGCGGCGTCGCCTGGTCGCACGGCGGTTCCGCCCCCGGCTACGCCACCACCAACGCCGCCACCGAGGACGGGCGGGCGGCCACCATCGCCACCACCGCGCTCCCCGCCGACATGAAGTCCGTCAAGACGATCGAGACCGCGCTGGACCGCGCCCTGTGCCGATGATCCCGCGCCGGCCGTGCCCGTCCGCTCACGTGGGGGCGGGCGGGCACGCCGGCGTCAGGCCCCGAGATCCCTGACGATGTTGTCCAGCCGGGTCGCGACGGCCTCCAACGCCTGCTCGTCGGCCTGCCCGTCGTCGGGGAGCTGGGCCGCCACCTCCTCACGGCTGGCGATGACCAGGCCCCGGTGGGCGTCGTCCACCTCGGCGGCCGGCAGCACGACGCAGTCGCCGCGGACGAAGACCAGCGTGGCGTCCTGGTGGCGTGAGTCCAGCAGTCGCCGGACGCATTCCGGATCGATCATTGACATCGCGGCTCCTTGCCGGCAGTGCTCGGCGGCCGTGGCCGCGCGTGCGCCCGGCTCCCGGCCTCAGCCCATGCGCTTACCCCAGGGGAGAAGGTGAAACCAGGGGACCTGCGGACAAGTCGCGCCACTGCGTTATGTGCTCGTCATATCACTAAGAGTGACTTTAGTGTGGGGCCAGTGGGCCCAGGGTGCCCCGCACGAGAGGAACGAGCACATGTCCCAGGAACCGAGAATCGACGTCGAGACCAAGGCACAGGGGATCGAGGGCACTCTCACCACCGACCAGGTCCAGCGCATCGCGGACGCGCTCGGGCGGCAGGGGGTCTGGTTCGCCGCCCCACCCGCGCACGACGGGCGGGCGCCCAGGGCCGAGCTGGTCTGGGACCTGGTGGGCGACCGGCCGCACGAGGGCCGGACGGCCACCGGCCGGGCCGCCGTACACCTGGCGGAGGGGCACACCGCGCTCGCCCGGCCGCTGATCATCGCCGACGGCTTCAACTACGGGCCGAGCGACCTCGACGCGCTCTGGCTCCACCTCAACGCCCCCTACCAGGACAACGTCCCCGGCCTCCTCGACCAGCTCAGAATGATGGGCTTCGACGTGGTGCTGCTCGGCTTCGACGAGCGGCACACCCACATCCAGGCCAACGCCGCCGTGGCCGTCACCTGCGTCCTGCGCGCCATCGAGGAGCGGCGGGGCGACGATCCGCTGGTCGTCGGCGGCGTCAGCATGGGCGGAATGATCACCAGGTACGCGCTGGCCCGCATGGAGAGCGAGCGGGTCGACCACCAGACGGACAAGTACTTCTCCTACGACACGCCGCACCTCGGCGCGTGGATCCCGCTGGTGCTGCAGCAGCTGGCCTACCTGCACGAGTCGATCCAGCCAGCCGCCGACGGGCCGGGGCAGGCCGACCTCATCCGCAGCCCGGCCGCGCAGCAACTGCTGTGGGCCTGGGTCGAGAACGAGACCTACTCGGGTCCCGTCACCACCGCCAGCTCGCTGCGTACCGACTTCCTCGACGACCTGCGCCGGGTCGGCTGGTTCCCGATGCGCCCGTACAAACTGGGCCTGGCCAACGGGATCGGCAACGGCACGGGTCCCGGGCTGCCGCCCGGCACGCCCGTCTTCGACCTGAGGCACGACTCCCTGCAGCTCACCGCCAGGATCCAGCCCGGCCTCGGCGAGCTGCAGAACGTCGGCACGGTCAGGTTCGGCGGGCCGGTGTGGACCAGCGCCACCAGCCAGGTGGCCGCGTTCGACGGCGCTCCCGGCGGCACGCTCGACTCGTGGGGCCGGGTCGCCGACGCGATGGGCCTGCCGATCGACGACGCCCTGCGCGCCAGCTGCTTCGTCCCCGTGGTCAGCGCGGTCGCCCTGGCCAGGGACCCCTTCCAGTGGCAGCCCGAGCTCTACCGCGACCTCAGCGACCTGCCCAAGGACGAGACATTCCTGGACGCGTTCTGCTGCGACCTCACCAACTCGGCGCACAGCAGCGTGTCCCCGACCCTGGTCGAGTGGTTCCTGGAGCAGCTCGCGGGCTGGTGACCCGCGCTCCGGGTGCCGGCCCGCGGCCGGCACCCGGTCTTCCCCCGGCTGTCAGCGGCGGCCTCTGTGCACGCACATGAGCTGGTCGCGGGTGGCGTTCTTGTCGCGGTAGGCGATGACGGCCGGGCCCTCGGCGCTCTGGTGGCCGGGCAGCCGCTGGTCGATGCTCCAGCCGTACCCGTTGAAGCTGGTCCACCAGAGGCTCTGGTCGGCGTCGCCGCGGTGCACGCAGTAGAGCCGGTCCTTGTAGACGGTCAGCGACGGGCCCTCCGCGGCACGGTGGCGGGGCAGCTGCTGGTCGGGGCTCCACTCCGAGCCGTCCCAGCGGGTCCACCACAACGACGCGTCCTCACCGGCGCCGCGGTGCACACAGTAGAGGTGGCCCCGGTAGACGGCCAGCGCCGGGTTCGACCGGCTGGAGTGGCCGGGCAGCCGCCGGTCGGGGCTCCACCCCGAGCCGTCCCACCGCGTCCACCACAACGACGCGTCCTCACCGCTGCCCCGGTGCACGCAGTAGAGCTGCCCGTCGTACGCGGCCAGGGCGGGGGCGGCGGCGCTGGCGTGGCCGGGCAGCCGCTCGTCGGCGGTCCAGCCGGTGCCGTCCCAGCGGGTCCACCACAGCGCGTCCTCCCCCGCACCCTGGTGCACGCAGTAGAGCTGCCCGTCGTACGCGGCCAGCGCCGGCCCCGAGTCGCTGAAGTGCCCGGGGAAACGCTGGTCCTCGCCCCAGCCCTCCTCGGCGTCGTAGACCGCCCACCACAGGCTTGAGTCACCGTCGCCGCCGCGGTGCGCCAGGTAGAGGCGGTCCTGGAACTCCTCCAGCGCCGGCCCCGACACGCTGAAGTGGTCGACGAACGGCTGGTCGTCGCTCCACCCCTCGTCCGGCTCGTGCATCGCCCAGTAGAGCTGGGCGTCGCCGCCCGGCCTGTCGTCGTCGCGGGCCGGCACGAGCATGGCGGGCGCGGTCCACGGTGACACCAGCCGGACCCCGTACGGACGGGCGGCCGAGGCGATCCAGCCGGCCTTGTCCCGCACCGAACGCTCGACGATCCGGGCCAGCCACGAGCCCAGCACGGCTCCCGCGATCTCCCCGGCCGGCTGCGCGATCTCGGAGGCCAGCAGCGCCGCGCTCTCGTTGAGGTGGATCTCGAAACCCCACCACCTGGCCACCGGCCAGACCTCCGCGCCCATGGCGCCCAGGTCACGCTGGAGGCCGCGTACGCGCTCCTGGTCGTGCGCGGCGAGGGCGGCGATCTGGCTCTCGCTCTCCCGCCTGGCCTCGGCCGCGGTGCGGGCGGAGGCGTCGTCCAGCAGCTCTGACGCCACCGCCTCGTCGACCGCCGCGGACGCCGCGGGGTCGTCCTGGGCGAGCAGCAGCGTGGCCTCGCCGCCCACCGCCGTCTCCTCGCCGTCGATCTCTATCTTCTCGACCCGGGTGTCATCGGTCATTTCAGCCCCCTGGAGTGATCCGCAGCTGCACGCTGCATACGTGCACCAACCCGACCCATAGTAACTATGAGTAACAACACGATCACTCTTGGGTCATCTGTGTCTTCCCACGGCGGAGCCGCGTTCACACCGGATTCCCAAGCCGTCATCATCTGACTCTCATGCGGGTACGCCAAGGTCACAGGCATGAACGCGCAGCCGGAGCCCGTACGCCGGCCCACCCTCGTGGTCGGCGACCTCACGCTCGACCAGAGGACCCGCGAGGTACGGCGGGCGGGCGTGGAGATCACGTTGTCGCCCACCGAGTTCGAGCTGCTCAGGTTCCTCATGCACCATCCCGGGCGGGTGCTCAGCAAGGCGCGCATCCTCCACCGGGTGTGGGCCTACGACTTCGCCGGCCGGGGCAACGTCGTCGAGCTGTACATCTCCTACCTGCGCCGCAAGGTCGACGCCCGCCGCGAGCCGATGATCCACACCGTACGCGGCGTGGGCTACACCATCCGGCCCGCCCGCTGAGCCCGTGCCGGTTCCGCTAGATCCGATCTGGCGGACGCCTGGCGCCTCAAGGGTGACGGGACAGGGCACGGTGAGGAGGCGGCGTCATGGCGATCACCCCGCTGCGGGTCGCGGTGATCATCGGCAGCACGCGGGCCGGCCGTGCCTGCGACGCGGTCGCCGGCTGGTTCGCCGAGCAGGCCCGCCGCCGCGACGAACTCTCCGTCGAGGTGCTCGACCTGGCCGGCTACACGTTCCCCGCGCACTACCCGGCCCGGGCGACGCCGGCCATGCGCCGCTTCGCCGGTGACATCGGCGCCGCCGACGCGTTCGTCGTCGTCGCCCCCGAGTACAACCGCAGTTTCCCCGCCCCGCTCAAGCAGGCGATCGACTTCGCCTACGACGAGTGGCAGGCCAAGCCGGTCGGGTTCGTCTCCTACGGCTCGGGCTCCGCCGGCCACTACGCCGTCGAGCAGCTCCGCACGGTCTTCTGCGCCCTGCACGCCGTGACCATGCGCGACTGGGTAGGTCTCGACCTGCTCGGCGGCGACTTCGACGGCTGCGCGCCCCTCGACACCGACGACCGCCTGCGGGCCGTCGGCACCATGCTCGACCAGCTCACCTGGTGGGGCAGGACGCTGCGCGCCGGCAGACGTGCCCAGCCGTACGTCACCTGAACACTTCAGCGGAAAGGAACACCATGCCTGATCTGGCGATACAGACCTCCGGCCTGGTCAAGGTCTTCGGCGAGACACGCGCCGTGGACGGCCTCGACCTCCAGGTGCCGGCCGGCGCCGTCTACGGCGTGCTCGGGCCCAACGGCGCGGGCAAGACCACGGCCGTGCGCATGCTGGCCACGCTGCTGCGGCCCGACGGCGGCGAGGCGACCGTGTTCGGGCACGACGTGGTGCGCGAGGCCGACGCCGTACGCAGCCGGGTCAGCCTGACCGGCCAGTACGCCTCCGTGGACGAGGAGATGACCGGCGCCGAGAACCTCATCCTGCTCGGCCGCCTCCTCGGCCACCGCAAACCGGCCGCCAGGGAGCGGGCGGCGCAACTGCTGGAGGCGTTCGGGCTGAGCGAGGCCGCCGGACGGCAGGTCAAGACCTACTCCGGCGGCATGCGGCGGCGCATCGACATCGCCGCCAGCATCCTCAACACGCCCGAGCTGCTCTTCCTCGACGAGCCCACCACCGGGCTCGACCCGCGCAGCCGCAACCAGGTCTGGGACATCGTCCGCATCGTCGTCGCCCACGGCACCACCGTGCTGCTCACCACCCAATACCTTGAGGAGGCCGACCGGCTGGCCGGCCGCATCGCGGTCATCGACCACGGCAAGGTCATCGCCGAGGGCACGCCGGGCGAGCTGAAGTCCTCCGTCGGCGCGGGCGCGGTCCACGTACGCCTGCGCGACCCGGCCACCAGGCCGGACGCCGAGCGCGTACTGACCGAGGCGCTCGACGCGACCGTCTACCTCGACGCCGACCCGGTGGCGCTGACGGCCCGCGTCACCGGCAACGGCCGCGAGGCGGCCGCCGCCGAGCAGGCCTCGCGTGCCCTCGCCCGCCTCGCCGAGGCCGGCATCGTCGTCGACGACTTCTCCCTCGGCCAGCCCAGCCTGGACGAGGTCTTCCTCGCCCTCACCGACCACCCCGCCGCCGAGGAGGCAGCAGCATGAGCACGGCCACCGAGCACACCACCACCTACGCGACCGCGGCCGAGGCCCTCGGCACCGTACTCGCTCCGAGCGCGAAACCGCCGCGGCCGAGCGCGTGGTCGGCGTCCATGACGTTCGGCTGGCGGGCCATGCTGAAGATCAAACACGTGCCCGAGCAGCTGTTCGACGTGACCGCGTTCCCGCTGATGATGACGCTGATGTTCACCTACCTGTTCGGCGGCGCGCTGGCCGGCTCCCCGACCGAATACCTGCAGTACCTGTTGCCGGGCATCATGGTGACGAGCGTCGTGATGATCACCATGTACACCGGGGTCGAGGTCAACAAGGACATCGAGAAGGGCGTCTTCGACCGGTTCCGCACCCTGCCCATCTGGCGTCCGTCCACCATGATCGGCTACCTGCTGGGCGACATCCTGCGCTACACGATGGCCTCGACGGTCATCCTGCTGGTGGGGCTCGTGCTCGGCTTCCGCCCGCAGGGCGGCATCGCCGGAGCGGTGGGCGGGATCGTGGTGCTGCTGGGCTTCTCGTTCGCGTTCTCGTGGATCTGGACGATGTTCGGGCTGCTGTTGCGCAGCGAGAAGTCGGTGATGGGGATCAGCATGCTGGTGCTGATGCCGCTGACCTTCCTGAGCAACGTGTACGTCCAGCCGTCCACGATGCCGGGATGGCTGCAGGTGTTCGTCAACGCCAACCCGATCACCCACCTGGTGGCGTCCGTCCGGTCACTGATGGCCGGCACCCCCGACGTCGGGGAACTCACGTGGGTGCTGGTGGCGTCGGTGCTCATGATCGCCGTCTTCGGCACGCTGACGATGCGGCTCTACAACCGCAAATAACGCTTCGCGCCCGCGTCACCCGCCAATGACCTGATCCGGGGTGTCCAGCCAGACATGCTGCTCGTCCCGGGTCACCGTCATCCCGAACCGGTCGCGTCCCGGCTCTCCCCAGTCCACCCACCGGAAATAGGCCTCGGTCACCTCGTCCCACAGGTTACGGTCGCCCAGTTGGTAGACGGTGTGCTCGGGCTCGCCGCGCCGGTGCACGGCGACCGCCCATCGGCCGGGATCGCCCGGGTCGAGCACGTACGTCAGGAACCTGCGCTCCTCACGGGAGATGTGCGCGTACAAGCCGGTCATGGCGGCCATGGCCAGGTCCGCGCCGGGCGGCGCCAGCCCGATGGTCCGCGGATGCACCTCCGTCGGGCGGCTCAGGCCGCTGCCGTCGTCCTCGGCACACGGCGCAGGCCGCTGGGAACGCATCATCATGTAGGAGGCGTGCCCGGGGAAGCGGCCCACCGCGGTGCCGTCCGGCATTCTCACCAGCCGCAACGCATGACCGTCGCCGAAGCCCGGACAGTAGGGGGCGACGACGACCCCACCCGGACGGCACTGCTCGACCCACGGGTAAGGAATCGTCCGGACGCCGCACGTGACGTGAACCCGATCGAAGGGTGCTCGCGCGGGACAGCCGTTCCCGCCGTCCCCGATCACCACTTGCGCGCGGGCTCCGGCGGCGACCAGCTTCTCGGCGGCACGTCCGGCCACGACCTCGTCTATCTCGACCGTCGTCACGCTGCCGTACGGGCCGGTCAGATGGCCGAGCAGCGCGGCGGTCCAGCCCGTACCGGTGCCCACCTCCAGCACTTTGTCATCAGGCTCCGGATCGAGAAGCTGCAACAGATGCGCCACCGTGCTCGGCGCCGACGAGGAAGAGGTGTACGCGCCCACCCCCGACCCGATGCCGGTGGCGCCGTCGTCGAGCTGCGTCACGATCGGGCAAGGAGAGTAGACCGTGTCCCACCAGGTGCCGGGATCGGCCGCCCGATCGATGACGTACGGGTGCTCGCGATCGTCGGGGGCGGCCAGCGCCACATCGGGAACGAACAGATGGCGAGGCACCGCACGCATGGCGTCGAGGACGAACCCCTGAATGTCGCCGAAGCTCCGCACATGCTCGACCAGCCGCTCAACGGCGACCTCCACTACTTCTTGCCGCCCTCGCCCTTGTCGTCCGCGTGTTTCCCCTTCGGCTTACGGTGCCCGTCGGGCGTGGCCTGGCTGGGGTCGGCCTTGAACGGCTGGTCTGCGGGGCTGCTGGGGTCTTTACGCTTTCCCATGTCGGGCCTCCCTCTCCTCATGGGCACATATCGTGAGCGTACGACCACTGTCAGGCATGGGCAATATCGATGCGCGGCTCGACATGGAGGCTACGCCGCACCGAGCGGTGACCTTGCCGACGATCTCCAGCCTGCGAAGAGTGGCGCCGCACCGTACGTTCGAGAGCCTGCTGTGCTGGGGACTGCCCGTCAGCGAGGGACGGTCGCCGGGATCTAGAGGCGCCAGGAGATGGTGGTGTCCGGCTGGTAGCGGCAGGTGGAGCCCGTGGAGACGGTGGCGCGCAGGTGGGCGGCCAGCTCCGGGTGGGCGTGGTCGAGCTTGCGCAGGGTGTCGCGGATCCGGGCGGTGACGGTCTTACGGGCACGCTCCGCCTCGTCGCCCAGCCGCCGCGTGCGCCCGCCCAGACCGGCCGCGGCCCGCAATTCCTCCAGCAGCGCGGCCCGCTCCCGGTCGGACTCGGCCGCCCGCCGGTCGTCGCCCAGCTCGACGGCCCGGTCGATCTCCTCGTCGAGCTGGGCCAGGCGGCGTCGGTAGCTGCTCTTGGCCTCTTCGTCGAGCACGTCGTCGCCCCCCATCCGGCGGGCCGCCACGACGAGCTCGCCGCCTGCGGGGTCGAGCAGGCGTACGGCGGGCACGTCGTCGCCGGGGCGGCTCAGCAGCGTGTGCAGGTCGCGCAGGCCCTTGGCGTCGGGCACGTGGGCGGTCCGCCCCGCGAAAACCAGCGCCCAGACCGTGCCCTCCCGCCTGAACTCCCCCTCGGACTTGCCGCGGGCCGCGTGGTGCGCGTGGTGCGGCGGTATCGGAGTGCCCGCCGTAGCAGCGGGGTGACCGACAGGAACGGATGGGGAGCCGGCAGACGCGGATGGGTGGTCGGCAGACACAGGTGGGAAGTCGGCAAGCGCGGGTGGGAGGTTGGCTAC
>NZ_SMLD01000127.1:0-26624 GCF_004352805.1 Nonomuraea mesophila | reverse complement strand
CCCCCGCCCCGCGACTCCCCACACCGCGGTCGCCGGCTTCCCGGCCGGCGCTTTCGTGGTCGTCCGTACGGTGACCGGCGGTCACCTCGTCGAGGGCCGGATCGGGGCGGTTCGCCTCGTGGTCGCGTACCGGATCGACGCCCGTCCTAGTCGGAGAGGAGCGCGGGGCGGTGAGGGCGCGGACGGTGGCGCGGGCGGCGGCGAGGCCGATCCAGAAGGCCGAGCCCTCGTCCCCGAGCAGCCAGCCGTACCCGTCGGCGGTGCCGGCGGGAGCGTGGCCGGCGATTCTGGCCGCGATCGCCCCCGTGCCCGAGATGAGCACGGTGCCCGATGGCGAGGGTGTGCCGGCGGCGAAGGCGGTCACGATGTCGCCCGTCACCCGTACCCCGCGCACGTCGCCCCCTGGCAGGAGGGCGCCGAAGACGCGCTCGGTGAGCGTCGCGCACAGCGAGGGGTTGCCGGCCAGGCCCACCACCGCGCCTATGAGCCGCTCGGAGCCGGAGTCCGGCAGGGCCGCGCGTACGGCGGCGGTCAGGTTGGCGGCGGCGGTGTCGAGGCCGAGAGTACCCGGGTTGGCGCCGCCCGCGTGCCCGCGCCGCACCGGCGTGCCGTCCAGCGTGAACAGCGCGGCCCGCGACGAGGTGCCGCCGGCGTCGACACCCAGAACCAGCTTCATGTCAAAAATTATTGCCGAAATCGCTTGACGACGCCATGAGTTGAGCATAATTATCACCGCGTGGAACTACTGAGCCGCATCAGGGCCGAGCAGCACGACATGCCCGAGGCGCTGCGCAAGGTGGCCGATGCGATTCTCGCCGCCCCGGCCGAGGCGGCCCGGCTGACCATCGTCGACCTGGCCGAGCGGAGCGCCACGTCCACCGCCACGATCACCCGATTCTGCCGCGCCCTGGGCTTCTCCGGCTACGCCGAGCTCCGGGTGGCCGTCGCCACCGAGACCGGCCGGGTGGCGCAGCAGACGTGGCAGACCGACATCGGCCGTGAGATCCTTCCCGACGACAGCCTCGACCGGGTGCTGAGCGTCGTGTCGGGCAACGACATCCGCCTGATCCAGGAGACCGGCGACCAGCTCGATCTGGCGGTGGTGGACAAGGTCGCGCGAGCCGTGGCCAGGGCCGGGCGGGTGCTGCTGTTCGGGGTGTCGAGCAGCGCGGCGGTCGCCAGCGAGATGGAATACCGGCTGCAGCGCATGCGGGTGCCGACCTGGAGCAGGTCCGACGCCCACAGCGCGCTGACGGACGCGGCGCTGCTCGGTCAGGGCGACGTCGCGATCGGCATCTCCCACAGCGGCCGGACGCGCGAGGTCATCGAGGTGCTCGCAGAGGCGGGCAGCCATGGCGCGATCACCGTGGCCGTCACCTCGCAGCCGAGATCGCCGCTGGCCGAGGTGGCCGAGCTGGTGCTGACGACGGCGAGCCGTGCGACGAGCTTCAGGTCCGAGGGGTTCGCCGCGATCCACTCGCAACTGCTCGTGCTCGACGTGGTGTACGTGTCGGTCGCCCAGCGCACGTACGAGCGTACGAAGCAGGCGTTCGACGTCACCGTCCGGGCCGTGGCCGGTCACCGGCTACCGGAACAGGGCCTGCCAGGCTCATCAGAGGGGGACATATGACGGTCAACCAGCGAGTCGCCCCGCGGGCCTTCGCCGAGCACGTCGCGCAGCTCGTCCAGGTGATCCCGGAGGATCCGGAGATCACGCGGGCGGCCGGCCTGTTCACCAGGGCCCTGATCGCGGGCGGCGTGATCCAGGCGTTCGGGTCGGGCCACTCCGAGGCGGTCGCCATGGAGATCGCCGGCCGCGCGGGCGGCCTCGTGCCGACCAACCGGCTCGCACTGCGCGACATCGTCCTGTACGGAGACACCCCCAGGGCCGAGCTCGACCGCTACGACCTGGAACGCGACCCCGCCGTCGCTCGTACGATCCTCGACCTGGCCCCCGTCCAGGAGCACGACCTGTTCGTCATCATCTCCAACTCGGGCGTCAACGGCGTGGTCGTCGAGCTGGCCACGCTCGTCAAGGAACGCGGTCACGACCTGATCGCGATCACCTCGCGCGCCCACAGCGAAGCCGTCGTGTCCCGCCACCCCTCGGGCCGCCGGCTCGCCGACCTGGCCGACGTCGTCCTCGACAACCACGCCCCCTACGGCGACGCCGTCCTGCCCCTGCCCCTGCCCGACGGAGCCTCCACAGCGCCCGCCTCCATCGGAGCCGTCTCCACCATCACCTCGGCCCTGCTGGCCCAGCTCGTCGTGGCCCAGACCGTCAGCAACCTGCTCGAAGCCGGTGAAGTCCCGCCGGTCTACCTCTCGGCCAACGTCCCCGAAGGCGACGCGCACAACCTCCGCCTGGAGGCGCTGTACGCGGGCCGCATCCGCCGCGGCGCCTGACCCCACCGCACGCACCACCGCCATTCAAACACCGCAGCCCCACCGCCATCACCGGCACGAACCCACCAGACCCTCCACCGACCCACCGGTGGCACCACCGACACCACCGCGCACTACCGGCACGACCGCACCCGTCACCGACACCACCGCACGTGATCAGCACGACTTTCGGGGGACCGTACAACCAAGGAGAACCAACTCATGTCCCGAAATTTCGGTAAAGTCCTGCTCTCCTTAGCCATCCCCGCCCTCATCATCGCCGTCTCCCTGGTCGCGCCGGCCAACGCCGACCAGGCCGTCCGGCTCCAGTACCGCACCAGCGCCCCCGGCGCCACCACGGCCCAGGCCGAGCCCTGGCTCCAGCTCTACAACGACGGCACCACCACGATCCCGCTCAACCAGGTCAAGGTCCGCTACTATCTCACCGGCACCGAGACCTACCGCTTCGCCTGCTCGTGGGCGGTCGTCGGATGTTCGACGGTGACCGGGCAGTTCGTCCGCCAGCAGGGCGACGGCCAGTACCTGGAGGTGGGCTTCACCTCGGGCAGCCTGGCCCCCGGCCGGACCACCGGCGACATGCAGCTGCGCTTCTATCGAGCCGACTGGCAGACGTTCACGCAGGGCGACGACTACTCGTACGGCCCCCAGACGAGCTACGCGAACTGGGACAAGGTCACCGTCTACGTCAACGGCACGCTCGCCTGGGGCAGGCCCAACGGCAGCGACCCCGACCCCGACCCCGATCCCACCGTCACGCCGGGCCCCGGCGGTGAGTTGTTCGACGACTTCACCTACACCGGCTCGAACGACCCCCGGCTGGCCCAGCGCGGCTGGACGGTCCGCTCCAGCTCGGGTGGCCCCGGCGTGCCCGGCGCCACCTGGTCGCCCGGCGCGGTCTCGTTCCCCGGCGGCCTGCTGACGCTCGACTCCTCGACGAACGGCACCCCCTCGGGCACCGTGCAGACCGAGCTGTCCACCACCAACCGCAAGTTCCACGAGGGCACGTACGCCGCCCGCGTGCGCTTCAGCGACGCCCCGACCAGCGGTCCCGACGGCGAGCACGTGGTGCAGACGTTCTTCACCATCACCCCGCTGCGCTTCGACCTCGACCCCGACTACGGCGAGCTGGACTTCGAGTACCTGCCGAACGGCGGCTGGGGCGAACCGTCCAACATCCTCTACGCCACGAGCTGGGAGACCTACCGCAACGAGCCCTGGCAGGCGGTCAACACCCACACCGAGGAGCGCGCGAGCTTCGCCGGCTGGCACGACCTCGTCATCCAGGTCTCCGGCGGGCGGATGAAGTATTACGTGGACGGCCGCCTCTTCGCCGACCACGGTGACGTCTACTATCCCGAGACCCCGATGTGGATCATGTTCAACCAGTGGTTCATCGATCTTCAGGGGGCGTCGGGCGCCCGTACGTACCGTCAGCAGGTCGACTACGTCTACCACAGCAAGAACGAGGTCCTCTCGCCCGCTGAGGTGCAGAGCCGGGTCGGCGCGCTGCGCTCGTCCGGCGCCGCGTTCAAGGACACCGTCCCCAACGTGTGATCGTGTCCCGCGCCCGCCCGCGTGGGTGCGGGACCCCACCCCCCAGCACCAGAAGGAACACCAATGAAGTACCGCATCCTTGCCCTGGCGGCCGTGCTCGCGCTCAGCGCGTGCGGCACCGGCGCCGAGCCGGAGACCGGGGCGGCGGCGAGCGGCGCCCCTGCGAAGCTGACCGTCTGGATCATGGACGGCAGCGTCACGCAGGAGCTGCTGAAGAAGTTCGAGAGCGAGCACGAGGCCGCGCACAGGGGTGTCGACCTCGACATCCAGATCCAGGCCTGGGACGGCATCGGCGAGCGCGTCACGGCGGCCCTGGCCAGCACCGACGCGCCCGACGTGATCGAGGTGGGCAACACGCAGGTCGCCCAGTACTCCGCCAGCGGCGGCGTCACGGACCTCACCGCGAAGGTCGCCGATCTCAGGGGCGAGGACTGGCTGCCGGGGCTGGCCCAGCCGGGCAACATCGACGGCAAGCAGTACGGCATCCCCTGGTACGCCGCCAATCGCGTGGTCGTCTACAACAAGGACCTGTTCGCCGAGGCCGGCATCAAGGAGCCCCCGAAAACCCGGGACGAGTGGCTAGAAATCACGAAAAAGCTCAATAAAGGTGGCAACCAGGGCATCTATCTGACCGGCCAGACCTGGTACGCACTCGCCGGCTTCGTCTGGGACGAGGGCGGCGACCTGGCCGTCCAGGAGGGCGGCCGGTGGAAGGGCGCCCTCGACACCCCGCAGGCCCTCGCCGGCATGGACTTCTACCGGCGGCTCCAGGCCCTCGGCAAGGGCCCCAAGGACGCCGACGAGGCCAACCCGCCGCAGCACGAGGTGTTCGCGCAGGGCAAGGCCGCGCAGATCATCGCGGTGCCCGGCGTCGCCGCCCGCGTGCTGGAGGTGGACGGCGCGCTCAAGGACAAGATGGGCTTCTTCCCCATCCCTGGCAAGACCGCCGACAAACCCGGCACGGTCTTCACGGGCGGCTCCGACCTGATCATCCCGGTGGCCTCGCAGCACCAGGACGAGGCGTACGAACTGGTCAAAGCGCTGGCCGGGGAGGAGTTCCAGAAAGAGCTGGCCACGACGATGAGCTTCGTGCCCAACCGCACCTCGCTGGCCGGCGTGCTCTCGGGCGACGAGGGCACCGCCGCGATGGCGGTCGGCGCGGCGAGCGGCCGGGCCACCCCGAACACTCCCAACTGGGCCGCCGTCGAGGCCACCTCCGTGATCAAGCAGTACATGACCGCCGTGCTCACCGGCGCCGACCCGGCGGCGGAGGCGAAGAAGGTCTCCGAGTCGATCACCACGACGCTGAACAGCGGATCCTGATGCGGGCTGGACACCGCTCGTTCTGGCCCTTCCTGCTCATCGCCCCCACGGTGGCGGGCGGGGCCTTCCTCCTGCTCTATCCCATGCTCAAGGCGGCGGTGATCTCGTTCCAGCACTTCCGCATGGGCGAGCTGATCAGGGGCGGCGCCACCCTCGTCGGGCTGGAGAACTACGCCGAACTGCTGGGCGGCGAGGAGTTCTGGCAGGTGGTGTGGCGCACCGCCGTGTGGACCGCGGTCAACGTGGTGCTCATCGTGGTCCTGTCCACCGGCGTCGCCCTCATGCTCGTACGCCTGCGCCGCGGCCTGCGCCTGGCCCTGATGAGCGCCCTGGCCCTGGCCTGGGCCACCCCGATCATCGCGGCGACCACGATCTTCCAGTGGCTGTTCCAGTCGGAGCTGGGCGTGGTCAACTGGCTGCTGGTCACCCTCGGCTTCGACTCCTTCCAGGGCTACACCTGGTTCGCCGACGGGACGGCCACGTTCGCCGTGCTCGTGACCCTCGTCGTGTGGCAGTCGGTCCCGTTCGCCGCGCTCACCCTGTACGCCGGTCTCACCACGATCCCCGCCGAACTGTACGAGTCGGCACGGATCGACGGCGGCAGCGGCGGGCAGGTGTTCTGGAAGATCACCGTGCCGATGCTCAGGCAGCTGTTCGCGCTGATCATCTCCCTGGAGGTGATCTGGGTGGCCAAGTGTTTCCCGCAGATCTGGGTGCTCAGCCAGGGCGGCCCCGACGACGCCACCACCACCCTGCCGGTCTACGCGTTCAAGGTCGCCCGCGTGCTGCACCGCTACGACCTGGGCTCGGCGGTCGCCATGCTCACCGTCGTGATCCTCGCCGTGGCCCTGGTCAGCAACCTGCGAAGGATGGTCCGCTCGTGAAACGGCTCGCGCTCAACGCGACGGCGGTGGCCGTGCTCGTGACGACGGTCTTCCCCGTCTACTGGATGTTCCTGACCGCGTTCAAGCCGACGCGCGACATCCAGGCGGCCACGCCGACGTTCTGGCCGGCCGATCCGACGCTCGACCACTTCGTCACCGCGGTGAACGCGCCGGGGTTCTGGACCTACTGGCGCAACAGCCTGCTGGTGACGATGGCGGCGGTGCTGATCGCGCTGGTGGTGGCGCTGCTGGCGGCGTTCGCGATGACGAGGATGCGCTGGCGGGGGAGGAGCGCGTTCGTGGTGGCGGTCTTCGCGGCCCAGATGGCGCCGTGGGAGGCGCTGCTGGTGCCGGTGTTCATCATCGCCAGGGACACCGACCTGCTCGACTCGCTGGCCATGCTGACCGGTGTCTACTTCATGATCACGTTGCCGTTCACGATCGTGACGCTGCGCGGGTTCCTCGCCGCGATCCCGCCGGAGCTGGAGGAGGCGGCTCAGGTGGACGGATGCAGCCGGCTGGTGGCCTTCCGGCGGGTGGTCTTCCCGCTGCTGGCGCCGGGGCTCATGGCGACCTCACTCTTCGGGTTCATCACCGCGTGGAACGAGTTCGCGTTCGTCAACGTGCTGATCATCAAGGACCAGGACAAACGTACGCTGCCGGTGTGGCTCTCGTCGTTCCGCGACGTGTTCGGCACCGACTGGGGCGCCACCATGGCCGCCGCCGGCCTGTTCGCGCTGCCCGCGCTGCTGCTCTTCCTCTTCCTGCAGCGCCGCGTCGGCACCGGCATGACGGCGGGCGCGGTCAAGGGCTGAGACCGGCGCCCCCTCCGGCCACTGCGCCGGATCCCCCACGCAGACGCCCTGGTGCGGCACCGTGACGACCCACCGCTGTTCCCGCAGCCGCGAGACGGCCAGCCGGGCCGTGACCTTGGCGACGCCGTACTGTCGCATCAGCACCTGCTCGCTGGGGATCGCCCTGTTGGGGCGGAGTTCGCCGCGTCTGATGCGGGAAGCCAGGTCATCGGCGATAAGCGCGTACTTGGCTCGCGTCGGCTTCTCACGAGGCACGCCGGCAGGCCCTACGAAGGTGCCCTCGCCCCTTACGGTGTGGGCGAGTCGCCGTCGGCGAAGCTCCCGGGCCACGTTGCGCGCGGTGCTGCGCGCGATGTCGAACTCCGCCTCCAGATCCGCCTCGCTCGGCACAGGTTCCCCGATCCGCAACTCCCCATTGTCGATCCGCCGGTGAATGACGTCGGCGATCTGAACGTACAGCGGGACTGGGCCATCGCGGTCAAGCATGCTCATATTCTAGACGTGTAGATACAAGCACCTAGGCAAAGTCAGTCGTTCTGGGGCCATGAATCCTTGGGCGAGACGTAACTGCCCCGCTGGGCGACGGTGTAGATCCACCCCTGTTCCCGCAACAGCGCCATGGCCCGCCGCACCGTCTCGCGCGCGACGTCATACTGCTTCACCAGTGCTGTCTCGCCCGGTATAGGGCGCCGGGGGAGGAATCTCCCCGCCTTGATCTGATCGCTGATCTCTGTCGCGATCTGCTGGTACAACGGCACTTTTCGCTGCTTGCGAGGTGCTTCCTCTGGTGTGCCGACGAAGGTCCCCTCGCCTTGCACGGTGTAGATGAGCCCTTCCTCGCGCAGTACGTGCACCGCCCGCCTGGCCGTGGTCCTGGCGACCCCGAACTCGTACTGAATGTCGGCCTCGCTCGGCACCGGGTGTCCGGAGTCGAGCTTCGAGACCCGCTGGCGGAGGATGTCGGCGATCTGGACGTAGACGTGGGTGTCCCCTTCGTAGTCGACCACGTAGGCAACATAGGCCAATGCGGGCGAGAGTTCACATATCGTTCTGTCTAATTAGACAGAGTCATCGGTACATGTAGACAAGAGAAGACGACCAGATCTATGGTTGCGGCATGTCGCAACCATCGTCGATGCCTGCGGATGACCGGTTTCACTCGGCCCATGTGCCGGAGCCAGGTCCCGGCTTCACCCGGTTGACGTGGGACCCCGTTTGGGCGGCGGAAAAACGTATACGCGTCTGCGACTACACGTGTGACTGCGTGCCGACGTTCTACGAGTTGTGCCAGGCCGGCGGGCAGTACTTCATCCGCAGAACCCGTCGTGTCGGTGGAGAGGTCCTGGTCGACCAGTGCGCCCTCGGCGGGCGCTCCCGGGCGTTTCTCGTTTGGATCAAAGTGCTGACGGGGGTGGCCAGATGATCGGAACGGGTGACGCCTTACTGCACCCGCGCTCTGACTTCACCTCCGACGAGGATGACCTGGTGAAACTGGTCCCTGACTCGATCGTCGTCACGAAGGTCTGACCGGCCCTACGGCTGAAGAACCGGCACCCTTGAGCCGGTGGTGCCCCGTCAGGCGGTGGAGGTGAAGGCAGCGTGCAGGGTCGTGGTGTCGGGCTCCGAGAGGTGGTCGCGGGCCGCCAGCCAGGCCGCCGCGCTCGCCGCGTCACCCGCCGTCGTGACCCGCTCGCCCGCCAGCAGCTCCGTCACGGCCTCGCGTACCGGCCCGGGGCTGATCAGCACGCTGCCGGCGAGCACCACGGGCCCCGACCTGTGCACCCTTCTCAGCGTGGCGACCAGGTGGCCGGCCGCCTCGCACACGATCCCGGCGGCCAGCGGGTCGCCTTCCGACGCGGCCCGGCTGACCAGCGCCGACAACGTAGCCAGCCGCATGTGGTCGGCCTGCGCCAGGCGTACGAGGCGGTCGGCGACCGCGCGCGGCGTGGCGGGCCGCTCGTCCCCGAGGAAGTGCTCGCCGACGAGAGCGACGAGCAGCCCGCTCCCGGCCTCCACGCCGCCCGCACCGGAGGCGGGGCCGCGGTCCGGCGGCGTACGGTCCAGAGCCGCGACCGGCAGACCGCGGTCGAAGGCGTGGACCACCGCCTTGGCCGCCTCGCGGCCGATCCAGAAGCCCGAGCCCGCGTCGCCCAGCAACCACCCCAGCCCGTCGGCGACCGTGCCGCGCTCGAACCCCGCGATCCTGGCCGCGACCGCGCCCGTGCCCGACAGCAGCAGCGAGCCGTCCGGCTCGGGTGACCCCGCGGCGTAGGCGATCGGCACGTCGCCCATGTAGCGCGGCTCCGCGGTGATGCCGTGCCCGGCCCACACCTTGGCCAGCGCGGGCGCCATCTCCTCGACGTGCCCCGCGACCCCGGCCAGCGAGGCGACCACCCGCGAGCCGTCAAGGGAGCCGAGGGCCTCCCCGAGCGCGGTCTCGATCGCCGACACCGCCGTGGCCAGCCCGTGGGCGGTCGGATTGCCCGCCCCCGCCCTGGCGTATCCCACCCGGACGCCGTCGAGTGTGTGAACGGCGACGCGCGTGGAGGTGGCTCCGGCATCGACACCGATGACTAGCGATTGCATCACGGACCGAGTCTGGGGCTTGACGTGGCCAGGAAGCAAGAATAATTTTCGCCAGAAGACCGGGTATTCGGAAGGAATATTCGTGACTTCAGGAGCGCTAGGGCGCGTCGAAACAGAGCTACCCGGTTTGCCGGAGGCTTTGCGCAGAGTCGGCGAGGTGATACTCGGCGATCCTGCCGAGGCCGCGCGGTCGACCATCATCGCGCTGGCCGAGCGCGCCGGCAGCTCGCCCGCCACCGTGACCCGGTTCTGCCGGGCGTTCGGCTTCTCCGGCTACGCCGAGCTGCGCGTCGCCCTCGCCACCGAGACCGGCCGGGCGGCGCAGGCGGGCTGGGGTGCGGGCGTCGGCCACGAGATCGGCCCCGACGACCCGCTCGACGCGGCCATCGAGGTGATGGCCGCCGCCGACGTGCGGCTGATCCAGGACACCGCCGCCCAGCTCGACCTCGACGTGGTCGCCCAGGTGGCCGCCGCCATCGTGGGCGCCCCGCGCGTCCTGCTGGTCGGCGTCTCCACCAGCGGCAACGTGGCCACCATGTTCGAGGGCCGGCTGCGCCGCATCGGCGTGCCCTGCTGGAGCGCGGGAGACGCGCACGTGGCGCTGTCGGAGGCGGCGCTGCTGAAGGAGGGCGACGTCGCCGTCGGCATCAGCCACAGGGGACGCACGCGCGAGGTCATGGAGGCGCTGGCGGAGGCCGGCGGCCACGGCGCGCTGACGGTCGCGGTCACCTCGTTCGCCCGCTCGCCGCTGGCCGAGCTGGCCGAACTGGTGCTGACCACCGCCAGCAGGGAGACCACGTTCCGGCTCGGCGGGCTGGCCGCCGTGCACTCACAGCTGTTCGTGCTGGACGCCGTCTACGTGGCGATCGCCCAGAGCACGTACGAACGGACCAACGAGGCGTTCGAGCGAACGATCAGCGCCGTGGAAAGCCATCGGGTGGAGAGAAGCTAGATGACGTACGCAGATCAGGTCCTCGACCTCGCGCGGCAGGTCGCGGAGAGCCAGGCCGAGCAGGTGCGCCAGGCGGCGCAGCTGCTCGTGACCTCGCTCAGGGCGGACGGCGTGGTCAACGCCTTCGGGTCGGGGCACTCCGAGGCCATCGCCATGGAGATCGCCGGCCGGGCCGGCGGCCTGGTCCCGAGCAACCGCCTCACGCCGAGAGACCTCGTCCTGTACGGCGGTCAGCCGCCGAGCGTGCTGACCCCCGAGCTGGAGCGTGACCCGTCGGTCGCACGGCAGATCTACGACCTGGCGCCGGTCGAGCCGCAGGACGTGTTCGTGCTGATCTCCAGCTCGGGCGTGAACGGCACGGTCGTCGAGCTGGCCGGCATCGTCAAGGACCAGGGTCACTCGTTGATCGCGCTGACCTCGGTCAAGCACAGCACCCGGATGACCTCGCGCCACCCGTCGGGCGGCAAGCTGCTCGACCTGGCCGACGTCGTGCTGGACAACGGCGCCCCGTACGGCGACGCCCTTCTCGAACTGCCCGGAGGGGGCAGCTACGGTGCGGTGTCCACGATCACCTCCGCGTTGCTCGCGCAGATGGTGGTCACCGAGGCGGTGGACGCGCTCGTCGCGATGGGCGAGACGCCTCCCATTTACCTGTCGGCCAACGTGGCGGGCGGGGACGAGCACAACAAGGCGCTGGAAAGCCGCTACGCAGGGCGCATCAGGCGCGGAGCATGACAAGTCAGGAGCAGTAACCATGCCCAACACCCCCCAGATCAGCAGGCGTGAGCTTCTTCGCGGCGCCGCTCTCGTGCCCGTGGCGGGCGCGCTCGCCGCGTGCGCGACCCCTGCGTCCCAACCCGCGCCCTCGTCGGCGGCGCCGGCCGCCACCAGCGCGGCCAACCCGTTCGGCGTCGGCGACAAGCCGCTCGAGGTGTGGATCTTCGACGGCGGCTTCGGCCAGGCCTACGCGACGGACATCCACCAGCCGCTGTTCAAGAGCAAGTACGCGAACGTCGAGATCAAGCACAACTCCACCAAGGAGATCACCAAGGTCCTCCAGCCGCGCTTCGCCGGAGGCAACCCGCCCGAGGTGATCGACAACTCCGGCGCCAACTTCATGGACTTCGGCGCCCTGTCCCAGGACGGCCAGCTCCAGGACCTGACGCCGCTGCTCGACGCGCCCTCGTGGGACGACCCCAACGTCAAGGTGCGCGACCTGCTGGACCCGTCGGTGGTCGAGATCGGCACGTACGACGGCAAGTTCAGCGTCCTCGGCTACGTCAACTACATCCACGGGATCTGGTATTCGCAGAAGGTCTTCGACGACAACGGCTGGGAGATCCCGAAGACCTGGGACGCCTTCCTCGAGCTGTGCGAGACCATCAAGAAGTCCGGCAAGATGGCGCCCTTCACCTACGCCGGCAAGCACCCGCAGTACCTGTACGAGCCGCTGCTCACCATGGCCGCGAAGATCGGCGGCAACGACGTGCTGGTCAACATCGACAACCTGGAGGACGGCGCCTGGACCGCCGAGCCGATGCTGACCGCCGCCGAGAAGTGGGCCGAGGTGGGCGCCAAATACCTCATGCAGGGCACGGCCGGCCTTGACCACGTGCAGACGCAGACGGCCCAGAACAAGATGCAGGTGGCCATGCTGCCCTGCGGCTCATGGCTGGAGAACGAGCAGAAGTCCACCACGCCGGAGGACTTCGCGTACGCGATGTTCCCCCTCCCCGACGTCACGAGCTCCGACGCGATGCCGTACGGCACCCTGCACACCCAGCCCGGCGAGAACTTCATCGTCTCCGCCAAGAGCGCCCACCCGCAGGCCGGCATGGAATATCTGCGGGCCATGCTGTCGAAGAAGGCGGCCGGCGACTTCAGTGAGCTGGTCACCACGGTGACGACGGTCAAGGGCGCGAGCGAGGGCCGCGACATCTCGCCTGGCGTCACCAGCGCCTCCAAGGCGGTCGCCGACGCCGGCGAGAACACCCTCTACTACCGCTGGTACACCTGGTACGGCCCGCTCAACGACGAGGCCAAGGCCGCCACCGGCCAGCTCATGACCGGCGGCCTGAAGCCGAAGGCCTACCTCGAGCGCATCCAGAAGAAGGCCGACGAGATCAAGAACGACTCCTCCATCACGAAGTACAAGCGCTGATGGTGCTGTTCAACAGGTATCGCCGCGGGCTGTTCATCACCTCGTTCCTGGCAGCCCCGGTGATTCTCTACCTGGTCTACGTCATCTCGCCGTACGTCCAGGCGTTCTACATCGCGATGACCGACTGGCGCGGCGTGACGGCGGTGCCCAACTTCATCGGGCTCGACAACTTCCAGCGGCTGCTCGGCGACAGCGTCTTCTGGAAGGCCGTCACCCACAACATCGCCCTGCTGGTGTTGCTGCCGGTGATCACGATCGCCATCGCCCTGTTCTTCGCCTTCCTGCTCAACGTGGGCGGGAAGCAGGGCGTGTCGGGCATCCGCGGGTCGGGCTTCTACCGGGTGGTCTTCTTCTTCCCGCAGGTCCTGGCCGTCACCATCGTGGCGGTGCTCTTCCAGCAGGTGTTCAGGCCAGACGGCAGCGGCATGCTGAACGCGCCGCTGATGGCGTTCGGGCTCGGACCCGTCGGGTTCCTGTCCGACCCCGACCTCGCGTTCTGGTCAGTGCTGGGCGTGCTGGTCTGGCAGGCGGTCGGCTTCTATGTCGTGTTGTTCTCGGCCGGGCTGGCGGGCATCCCCAAGGACATGTTCGAGGCCGCCCAGATCGACGGGGCCGGCCGCATCACCCTGTTCTTCCGCGTCACGCTCCCGCTGCTGTGGGACACCGTCCAGGTCGCCTGGGTCTACCTGGGCATCCTGGCCATGGACGTGTTCGCGATCGTCTGGGTGATGACCGACCAGCAGGGCGGGCCCGACTGGTCGACCACGGTCATGGCGGCCGAGATCTACCGCAACGCGTTCGAATACTTCCGCTTCGGCTACGCCTCCGCCCTCGGCGTGGTGATGTTCTTCTTCACCCTCGGCTTCGCGGTCCTGTCGCTGCGGCTGTCGCGGCGCGAACGAATCGAGTACTGAGATGGCAACGACGACTCAGGCACCCCCGGAGGTGCCTTCGAGGAGCGCCGCCCGTGCCGAGCGGAAACGCCGGCTGGGGCCGCTGGGCGTGCTGACGCACGCGACGCTGGGCATCTGGACGCTCCTCGTGACGGTGCCGATCATCTGGACCTTCCTGGCGTCGGTCAAGAGCGAGGACGAGATCTTCGGTCACGCCTGGTCGATGCCGGCCTCGCCGCAGTGGGACAACTTCGCCAGGGCCTGGGAGCAGGCGCGCATCGGCCAGTACATGCTCAACAGCGTCGTCGTCGTGTCGTTCAGCACGTTCGGCACGATGCTGGTCGGCTCGATGGCGGCGTACGTGCTGGCGCGCTATCCCTTCCGCGGCAACCGGGCGATCTACATGTTGTTCGTCTCGGGCCTGGCCTTCCCGTTCTTCCTGGCGCTGACCCCGCTGTTCTTCGTGGTGCAGAACATGGGCAACGTGCCGGTGGTCGGGCCGTTCATCGGCCTGAACACGCACGCGGGCGCGGTGCTGGTCTACATCGCCTACTCGATGCCGTTCACCGTCTTCTTCCTGGCCGCCTTCTTCCGTACGCTGCCGACGGCGGTCGCGGAGGCCGCGATGGTGGACGGGGCGTCGCACACCAGGGTGTTCTTCCAGATCATGTTGCCGATGGCCAAACCCGGCATCGTCAGCATCACGATCTTCAACATCCTGGGCCAGTGGAACCAGTACCAGATCCCCCTGATCCTGCTGCAGGACCGCGAGAAGTGGGTGCTCACCCAGGGCATCGCCGACATCTCCACGGCCGCCGGATACGACTCGGACTGGGCGGCCCTGTTCGCCGCCCTCACCCTCGCCATCCTCCCGATGCTGGTCGTCTACACGGTCTTCCAGCGTCAGATCCAGTCCGGTCTGACCGCGGGGGCGCTCAAGTGATGCGGGGCGGGGCCGCGCACGGCCCCGCCGCACGCTCACGTCAGCAGCGGTTGATCCGGGAGTTCACCAGCTCGATGGCGCGGATGACGATGTTGTTCCCGCACGGGTTCTCGTTGATGGCGGAGTTGGTCAGCGTCAGGTTCTGCAGCGTGATGTCCGACGTCACGGGGAACTCGCTGCGGGCGGCGATGCGGATGTCGGAGCCGTTCACGGTGCCGTTCTGGGCGGCGATGGTGACGTTGTAGCAGTTCTCGATCAGGATCGAGTTGCTGCCGGTGCCGGAGATGTCCACGCGGTCGATGACGGCGCCGCCGCTCTCCGAGACGCAGAAGATGCCGCGTCCGCCGCCCCTGGCGACGACGGTGCCGACCCGGATGTTGACCGGGTAGGCGCTGCCGATGCGGCCGTTGCGGTTGGCCATGCGGAAGGCGGCGTACCCGGTGCCGGTGCCGGCTCCCTGGGCGTCGACGGTGCCGACCGTGGCGTTGATCGTGTCGTTGAGCAGCAGGCCGGACTCGCCGGTGTTCCGGGCCGTGACGGTGCCGATGGTGATGCCGTCCACGCCGTACGTCTCGACGCCGTGGCTGCCGCCGCCCGAGGCGTACACGCTGTCGATGCGTACGTTCCTGGTGCGGACGTTCCTGTTGGCGTGGTTGTCGATGCGGACGCCGAGCCCGGACGACCCGAGCCGCAGGTCGAGCCGGCCGAGCGTGATGTTGGTGCCGTTGCGGACGAACACCCCGAAGTAGGGGTTGCCGGTCACGGTGAGGTGGGTGACCTCGACGTCGGTGACGTTCTGGGCGCGTACGGCCGCGTTGTTGGCGCTGATGCTCCCCGACACGTTGATCGTGCCGCAAACCTCCAGGACGGTGTAGCTGGGCAGGTCGAGTGACTGGTTGGCGTTCATCGAGCCGGAGCCGCGGACGATCACCTTCTGCTTCGAGGTGCGGCCGGAGGTGAGGCTGCCCACGGCCGCGCGCATGGCCTCGATCATGCTGGCGCCGGTGTAGTGGGTGGTGCCGCCGTTCCGCGCCGTCCAGGTGCCGCCGCTGAGCACGGCCTCGGCGTCGGACGATCCGCTCCCGCAGTCGCCGGAGCCGGACCCGTCGCTCACTTTGACGAGCTGCCACTGCTGGTTGGCGCCGCCGAGGTCGTCCCACTGGGAGATCCTGGCGCCGTCGTCGGTGGCCCACTCCCAGACCTCCAGGGCCTTGCCGCTGTTGCGGTTGATCAGCCGCACGTGGCCGCCGTCGGAGTCGGCCAGGCGGAACTGCTGGTTGGCGCCGTTCAGGTCGGCCCACTGGACGATCTGCGCGCCGCCCTCGGAAGACCATTCGTAGACGTCCAGCACCTTGCCGCTGTGGCGCGATTTGAGCCGGTAGTAGCCGTCGCCGGAGCTGACGAATTGCCACTGCTGCTGGTTGCCGTCGTTGCGGGTCCACTGCACGATCGGCGCGCCGTCGGCGGTCGCGAAGTCGTACAGGTCGAGGGCCTTGCCGCTGTGCCGGTTGACCAGCACGTACCAGGCGCCGGTGTCGACGTTCGCCGCGCTCGCGGGCTGCTGGGCGACGACGGCGCCGGTCAGGGCGAGGATCGCCGCGGCGAGGACGGCGAGCAGCCGCCGGCCCTGTGCGGTGGCCCGAGGTAAGAGACTCACTGTTCTGCTCCCATCCTAGGAAAGCGCTTTCCTAGGAACAGATCAGCGAGTGCCGGCGCCCGCGTCAAGCGACCGGGCGCCGGCAGGCCCGCCTGCCTGCCCTAACCCGCTGAAACGTTCATCCGATGGCGCAGCTCGCGGGCGGCCGTGACCACGTTCGCCAGCGACGCCTCCACCTGCTCGTACGTGCGCGTCTTCAGCCCGCAGTCCGGGTTGACCCACACCCGCTCGGCCGGCAGCACCGCCAGCGTCCTGCGCAGCAGCTCGGCGACCTCCTCCGCGCTCGGCACGCGCGGCGAGTGGATGTCGTAGACGCCCGGCCCGAGCCCGCGCCCGAACGACTCCACCGCGCCCAGGATCCGGCCTCCCGAGCGGGCCGACTCGATGGTGGTCACGTCGGCGTCCAGCGCGTCGATGGCGGCCAGAATCTGGTCGGCGTCGGAGTAGCACAGGTGCGTGTGGATCTGCGTGCGGTCGCTCGCCCCCGACGTGGCCCTCCGGTACGCCGACACGGCCCACTCCAGATAGTCGGCCTGCGCGTCCCGGCGCAGCGGCAGCAGCTCGCGCAGCGCCGGCTCGTCCACCTGGATGATCTTCATTCCGGCGGCCTCCAGGTCGCGCACCTCCTCACGCACCGCGTCGGCCACCTGGAACACGACGTCGCGCAGCGGCAGGTCGTCGCGGACGAACGACCAGGCCACGATGGTGACGGGACCGGTGAGCATGCCCTTGACCGGCTTGTCCGTGAGCGACTGGGCGTAGGTGGCCCAGCGGACGGTGATCGGCGACGGGCGGCTGACGTCGCCGTACAGGATGGGCGGCCGGGTGCAGCGCGAGCCGTACGACTGGACCCAGCCGTTGGCGGTGACGGCGAAGCCGTCGAGGTGCTCGGCGAAGTACTGGACCATGTCGTTGCGCTCGGGCTCCCCGTGCACGAGGACGTCGAGGCCGAGCCGTTCCTGCATCCGGACGACCCGCTCGATCTCGGCCTCGACCCGCCGCTCGTAGTCCTGCTGCGACAGGGTGCCCGCCGCCGCCGCGGCCCTGGCGGCGCGCAGCTCGCCGGTCTGCGGGAACGACCCGATCGTGGTGGCCGGCAGCGGGGGCAGCCGCAGGTGCCCGGCCTGGGCCGCCGCGCGCTCGGCGTACGGCCCGCGCCCCTCCGCCGCCACGGGCGCGGGCCGCGCCACGGACGCCGCGGCCGGGGCGGTGCCGTGGAAGGGCGATCGGGACAGCGCCACGACCTCGGCCACCTTCTGCTCGGCGAACGCCAGCCGCTCCTTCAGCCGCGAATCCAGGCCGGGCTCGGCCTCCACGTCGTAGGGCACGTGCAGCAGCGAGCACGAGGTGCTTACCGTCACCCGCCCGGCGCGTACGGCGGCCAGCGCCCCCAGCGCCCGCTCCGCCGGGGTGCGCCACACGTCACGCCCGGACACGACGCCCGCGACCACGGTCTTGCCCGCCAGGTCGATCTCCGGCACGCCGCCCCTGACGAGGTCGACGCCGAGGGCCTCCACCGGCGTGCCCGCCAGCACCGGCAGCGCCTCTCCCGCGTCCCCGAAGTACGTCGCCACGAACAGCCCCGGCCGCGTCCCGCAGGACCCCAGCCGCTCGTACGCGCTCCGCACGGCGGCCCGCTCCTCCGGTGTCCGGTCGGCCACCAGCGCGGGCTCGTCGAGCTGCACCCAGCCGACACCCTCCGCGGCCAGCGCGGCCAGCAGCTCCTCGTAGCAGCCGAGCACCTCGTCGAGCCGGTCGAGGGCCGAGGCCAGCAGCAGGAACGTCACCGGCCCGACGATCACGGGCCGCGTCTCGTACCCGAGCGCCCGCGCCTCCCGCACCTCGGACAGCGGCTTGGCCGCGTCGAGCTTGAACACCGTGCCGGGCCCGATCTCCGGCACGATGTAGTGGTAGTTCGTGTCGAACCACTTCGTCATCCGCAGCGGCGCGAGCTCACCGGTGCCCCTGGCCATGGCGAAATAGGGGTCGTCCGTGTCGCGATAGCGCGCCGGCACCGCGCCCAGCAGCACGGCCGTGTCGAGCACCTGGTCGTACATCGAGAAGGTGTTGCTCGGCAGCCCCTCCAACCCCAGCTCGGCCAGTCTTCGCCAGGTCCGCGCGCGCAGCTCGGCACCGGTCCGGTCGAGCTCGTCGCGGGTGGCGCGCCCGTCCCAGTAGGACTCCAGCGCCCGCTTCAGCTCCCGGCGCGGGCCGATCCGCGGGTATCCGAGCACCGTGGACGTGGGAAATGGGCTCATCTTGCAAGCTCCCTAGGACGTGGGTCAGATCGTTGCGATCCTGCCGAGTACCCCTGACGTCATGCACTATGTATTGGTGTTGCTTATGCTCAGGGAGATCCACTGCTTCACCAGAGTGGCGGAGCTGCTCAGCTTCTCCAGAGCCGCCGCCGACCTGGGGATGTCGCAGCCCGCCATGAGCCAGGCCGTCACCCGGCTCGAACGCGCCACCGGCATGCGGTTGTTCCAGCGCACGGCCCGCGAGGTGCGGCTGACGGCGGAGGGCAAGGCGCTGCTCGGGCACGCGCGGCAGGTGCTCGACTCGGCCAGGGCGTTCACCGAGGAGGCGGCACGGCTGGCCCGTCCGACCATTCACCTTGCTTATCCTCCGTTGGTCGGCACGCTCGCCGCGCGGATCGCCAGGCGGCTCGCGAGCCGCACCCCGGCGCTCGGCGTGGAGCTCAGGCCCGCCGGCCGCGGCGCGGCGGCACGAGCCCTGACGGACGGCGAGGTCTCCGCCGCGATCCTCGCCACCCCCGCGCCCGCGCAGTTCGTCACCGCGGCCCGCTTCCACGTGACCGTCGACCACCTGGCCGTCCCCGCGAGCCACCGGCTGGCGCCCGCGGCCAAGGTCACCGCGGCAGAACTGGCCGGTCAGGTGCTGCTCACGCCGTCCAGCCGGCCGTGGCCCGGGCTGCCCGGCCGCGCCCGCACGGTGGCCGACGACGACTTCTCCGCCGCGCTCGACCTGGTGGCGGCGGGCGCGGGCCTGCTGCCGATCCCGCAGCTCCTCGCGAGGACCATCAAGCGCGACGACGTGAGCTTCGTGCCGCTCGACGCGGGCGACCTGCGCATCACCTACGCGCTGGCCTGGTCGAAGGAGCACGTCACGCCGGAGCTCATGGCCCTGGTGCAGGCCGTCCAGGACGCCCTGTGGACCAGGTGAACTCCTACCACGGGATCGTGCCCGAGAGGTCGAAGTAGCCCCCGGTGGGGCCGTCGGGTCCCACCTGCGCCATCCGTACGATGATCTCGGCGCCCTCCTCCACGGTCTGCGTGCCCATGTGCAGGTTGAGGTCCGTCGCGGTGTAGCCGGGCTCCACCGCGTTGATCCGCATGCCGGGGAACGCCTTCGCGTACTGCACGGTGATCATGTTGACCGCGGCCTTCGAGGCGGGGTAGGCGACGCCCGGGTAGGCGTGCGTCGGCGTGCCCGGGGTGGTGACCCGGGTCAGCGAGGCCAGGCCGCTGCTGACGTTGACGATGACCGGGGCGGCCGAGCGCCGCAGCAGCGGCAGGAAAGCGCGGGTGACGCGCACGACGCCGAGGACGTTCGTCTCGAACGTCGTGCGCAGAATGTCGGCGGTCACGTCCTCGGGGCCGATGACGCCCCCGTCAGGGGTGCGCTCTTCGATGCCCGCGTTGTTCACCAGCACGTCGAGCCCGCCGTCGGCCTCGATGGCCTTGGCCGCGGCCGCGGCCGAGTCGTCGTCGGTGACGTCGAGCAGGACGTGCCGGGCGCCCAGCCGCCCGGCCGCGAGGCGCCCGCGTTCGGCGTCCCTGCTGCCCACGTACACGGTGTGGCCTGCTTCGATGAGCCGGCGGGCGGTCTCGTGGCCCAGGCCCTTGTTCGCTCCGGTGATCAGCGTTGTCGTCATGTGCTCAAGCCTCCGGCGGTGCGGCGCGGTCGGCCAGTCGTCCGGTCTTCCTGGGACCATCAGGACCAGGCAGGCACCCCGGTGACGCGGGCAGACTGGTGGCATGACGGCGACGGAGTTCGGGCAGGCGGTGCGGCGCTGGCGCGACCGGGTCTCGCCGGAGGCGGTCGGGATGCCGGCCTCCGGGCAGCGGCGCGCGGCCGGGCTGCGCCGCGAGGAGCTCGCCCTGCTGGCCGGGATCTCCGCCGACTACATCACCCGGCTCGAACAGGGCCGGGCCGTCAACCCGTCGGCGCAGGTCGTCGAGGCGCTGGCGCGGGCGCTGCGGTTGTCGGCGGACGAGCGCGCCTACCTGTTCCGGCTGGCCGGGCTGCAGCCGCCGGGGCCGGAGATGGTGCCCGGGTTCATCACCCCGAGCGTGCAGCGGCTGCTCGACAGGCTGGCCGGCACGCCCGTCGCGGTGTTCGACGCGGCCTGGACGCTGCTCCTGGCCAACCCGATGTACGCGGCGCTGATGGGCGATCCGTCCGGATGGCGGGGAGACGAGCGCAACGGCGTCTGGCGCAACTTCGCCGGGCCTCGCGGCCGGGTGCGCCACACACCCGAGGAGCGGCGCGCCTTCGAGGCCGCGCTGGTCGCCGACCTGCGCGCCACCGCCGGCCGTTATCCGGCCGACCAGCAGGTGCGTCGCCTGGTCGCACGGTTGCGCGCGAACAGCGAACGGTTCGCCGAGCTGTGGGACGCAGGCGCCGTCGGCCGCCACGACGCGGCCCGCAAGACGATCGAGCACCCGCAGGTGGGCCCCGTGACGCTCGACTGCGAGGTGCTCAGCGTGGCCGGCAGCGACCTGCGCATCATGGTCTACACCGCCGAGCCCGGCACCGAGGACGCCGAACGCCTCGCGCTGCTGGCCGTCATCGGCACCCAGACGCTCATGGGGTAGCGGGCAGGTTCTTCAGCGCCTCGCGGCGGCTCAGGCCCGAGAGCCCCTTGGCCTTGACGTAGCGCACGACGTCGGCGGGATTGGTCTTGGCGTATTCGCGTAACGCCCATCCGATGGCCTTGCGCGCGAAGAAGTCGTTGTCCGGCAGGCTCGGCTCGATGCAGGCGTAGAGCAGGGCCGTGTCGGTGCGCGACCCGAAGCGGTTCTGGCAGAGGATCGCGGTGCGGCGCTTCCACAGGTCACCGTCGTGGGCCCACTCCAGCATGAGCGGCCGCATGGTGTCGGGGTAGGCGGCCAGCAGCCCGCCGACGCGGTGGACGGCCAGCTCGTCGACGAGGTCCCACCAGGCGCCGGTGACGATCATCTCCTCGTACATCGGCACGGTGTAGAGAGTCTGGAACTCCCGGTAGTAGCGGTGGCCGGACAGCTCGACGGCGGCGTAGCGCTCCTCGCGGTATTCGGCCTCCCGCCACAACGCCAGCACCGCCCGCCGCCACTCGGGCGCGCTCTCCAGGCGGTGCCCGGCGAACACCCGCCGCAGCGCCGCCCGCCTGGCCACGGCCTGGACGCCGAGGAACGGCAGTGGCGACTTCATGTAGGCGCGCATCGCCTCGGCCTTCTCCGGCTCGGCGACCTCCTGCAGTGCCACCCGCACCGCCTTGCCCAGGCTCATTTCTGGTGCGTGGTGCGCTCGCCCGTGGCGAGCCCGTCGAACAGCACGGTGATGTAGTGCTCGGCCAGGCCGCTCGTGTTGAGCCTGCCGCCCGGACGGAACCAGCGGACCGCGACCCAGATGGTGTCGCGGATCATGCGGTAGGTCAGCTTGGGATCGACGTCGGGCCGGAACAACCCGGCCGCCTGACCGGCCTTGATCTGTGCCACCCACATCTGCTCGACCTCGTCCTCGGCCTTGACGAGGTAGTTGAACCGGGGGAACTGGCGCAGATAGTTCCAGTCGTTCTGCATGACGGTGATCGCGGCGCGGTGGGGCTCGAGGGTGCCGAAGCCGATGCGGACCATCTCCGACAGCACGGTGCGCGCGTCGCCGCCGGTTTCCAGGGCGGCGCGGTAGCGGGCGATGAGATCGTCGAGGAAGGTGGAGAGCACCTCGTCGACGATCGTCTCCTTGGAGTCGAAGTGGTGGTAGAGACTGCCTGAGAGGATGCCGGCCTCGTCGGCGATCTCGCGGACGGTCGTGGCCTGGAAGCCCTTGCGCGCGAAGAGCTCCGCGGCGAGCTTGACGAGGTGGTCGCGGCGCTCTGACGCCGACCCTGATGAGGTCGTGCGCTGGCGCTTGGCCGGGGTGGTCGCGGTGCCGGAGTTCTTTCGCGTCGTCACGTACCCATTATGAAGCCTCAGACAATCGCTTGTTCACACAACCTCCCCAGTTCATGGGGCGTTCCGCGCCAGACCAAGCGCTTGCTACGATGCGGTGATGAGCGAGGCCTACATCGTCGGCGCCGTCCGCACCCCCGTCGGGCGCAGGAACGGCGGCCTGGCCGGAGCGCACCCCGCCGACCTCGGCGCCCACGTGCTCAGGGAACTGCTGCGCCGCACCGGCGCCGACCCGCCGGCCGTCGAGGACGTGATCTTCGGCTGCGTCGACACCGTCGGCCCGCAGGCCGGCGACGTCGCCCGCACCTGCTGGCTGGCCGCCGGCCTGCCCGAGGAGGTGCCGGGCGTCACGATCGACCGCCAGTGCGGCTCCTCCCAGCAGGCGCTGCACTTCGCCGCCCAGGCCGTGCTCTCCGGCACGAACGACCTGGTGGTGGCCGGCGGCGTGCAGAACATGAGCATGATCCCCATCTCGGCCGCGATGCTCGCGGGCCGCCCGTTCGGGCACGAGACCCCCTTCGGGGGCTCCAAGGGCTGGACCGAGCGGTACGGCACGCAGGAGGTCTCACAGTTCGCCGGGGCCGAGCAGATCGCCGCGCGCTGGGGGATCGGCCGCGAGGAGATGGAGCGGTACGCGTACACGTCGCATCGGCGGGCCCTGCACGCCATCGACGCCGGGCACTTCCGGCGGGAGATCGCCCCTTACGAGGGTGTCTCCACGGACGAGGGCCCGCGCGCCGACACCACGCCGGCGAAGATGGCCGCGCTGAAGGCCCTGACCGAGGGCGGCAGGCTGACGGCCGCCCTGGCCTCGCAGATCTCCGACGGCGCCGCCGCCCTGCTCGTGGCCTCGCCCAGGGCCGTACGCGAGCACGGCCTGACCCCGCGCGCCCGCGTGCACCATCTCTCGGCCAGGGGCGCCGACCCGGTCATGATGCTGTCCGCCCCCATCCCGGCCACGGCCCACGCCCTCCGCGTGAGCGGCATGTCCATCGACGACTTCGCCGCGATCGAGGTCAACGAGGCGTTCGCGTCCGTCGTACTGGCCTGGATGAAGGAGACCGGTGCCGACGCCGCGCGGGTCAACCCGAACGGCGGCGCGATCGCGCTCGGCCACCCCCTGGGGGCGACCGGCGCGGTGCTGGCGGTGCGGCTGCTGCACGAGCTGGAGCGTACGGGCGGCCGGTACGGTCTGCAGGTCATGTGCGAGGGTGGCGGGCAGGCCAACGTCACCGTGATCGAACGACTTGACACAATCGTGGGGGCCTGACGTCAGAAAATGCCACTAGCAAATAGGAAACTTTCCTATTAGATTGCGGGTCATGCCCCTGAGCGGTGACCTGCTGCGCCTTGCCGACGCCGTCCTCCTCCCCGGTTTCGCCGGGCACGAGCCACCCGACTGGCTCCGCCGCCGGCTGGGCGAAGGGCTGGCCGGGGTGGCGCTGTTCTCGCGCAACATCGCCGGCCCCGCCCAGGTGGCCCGGCTGACCGCCGCCCTGCGCGCCGAGAACCCCTCGGTGCTCGTCGGCGTCGACGAGGAGTCCGGCGAGGTCACCCGGCTGGAGGCCGCCACCGGCAGCAGCCGCCCCGGGGCGTACGCGCTGGGCGTCGCCGACGACGTGGCCATGACCGAGACGCTGGCCGCCGAGCTCGGAGCCGACCTGGCCCGCGCCGGCATCACGATCGACTTCGCGCCCTCAGCCGACGTGAACGCCAACCCGGACAACCCGGTCATCGGCCTGCGGTCGTTCGGCGCCGACCCCGCGCTGGTCTCCCGGCACGCCCGCGCCTTCGTCCGCGGCCTGCAGTCCGCCGGCGTGGCCGCCTGCGTCAAACACTTCCCCGGCCACGGCGACACCACGGTCGACTCCCACCACGGCGTGCCCGAGGTGGCCGCCGACGGGTTCGAGGACGCGCTGCTGCCGTTCGCCGACGCCGTCAGGGAGGGCGTCAAGGCGGTCATGACGGGCCACCTCCTCGTGCCCTCGTACGACGGGGAACTGCCCGCCACGCTCAGCCCCAAGGTGCTCACCGGGCTGCTGCGCGGGGAGCTCGGGTTCCAGGGGGTGATCGTCACGGACGCCATCGAGATGGCCGCGGTGGCGGGGACGTACGGGATCGGGGGAGCCGCGGCCCGCGCCCTCGCCGCCGGGGCCGACGCGATCTGCGTGGGCGGCGAGCACGCCGACGAGGCCACCGCCACCGGGATCCGCGACGCGATCGCCGCCGCGGTGACCCAAGGACTGCTGCCCGAGGAACGGCTGGCCGACGCCGCTCGTAGGGTCCGCGAGCTCGCGGCCTGGACCGCCTCCTCGGGCAGCCCCACCGCGACCGGGAGCGAGGACCGGGCGGAATCCGGCGCGCTCGCCGCGACCGGCGCCCGACCCGGCGCCCGACCCGGCGCCCGATCCCGCGCGCTCGCCGGAGCCGCCGCGGGCGGCGGCGGGGCGGGCCTGGTGGCCGCCCGGCGGGCCGTCAGGGTCGTACGGCGCTCCACCACGCCCGAGCTGCCGCTGACCGAAGCCCCGCACGTGGTCGAGCTGGCGCCGGAGATGAATCTGGCCATCGACCGGCACACCCCCTGGGGCGTGGGCGAGCCGCTGACCGGGCTGCTGCCCGGCACCGTGGTCACGCGCCTCGGCTCGGGGAAGGCGACGGGCCCCGCGCTCGAACGGCTGCTCGGCGCGGCATCCGGCCGCCCGCTCGTCGTGGTCGTCCGCGACGTGCACCGCCACCCGTGGCAGGAGGAGGCGCTGAGGCACCTGCTGAGCGCCCGGCGGGACACCGTGGTGGTCGAGATGGGCCTGCCCGCCCGTTCCGATCTCGGGGCCGTGCACATCGCCACGCACGGCTCGGCCCGGGTCTGCGGCCAGGCCGCCGCGGAGGTCCTGGCCGGTAGAGTCTGACACCGTGAACTTCGACGGCGAGGACCTCTCACACAAGGCGTTGTCCGAACGGCTCGACCCGGAGGAGACGCACCTCTTCCGCGGTTGCGACCTCACGGAGACCGACCTGTGGGGCGCCTGCCTCGCGGGGGCCCGCTTCGAGTCGTGCGTGCTGGACCAGACCGACTTCCGCAAGGCCGACCTCGACGGGGCGGTCTTCACCGGCGGAGGCGGGATGCGCATCCGCTTCAACGACGCCGACCTCCTCGACGTCACGTTCACCGACGTCGACCTGTCCTCGGCCCAGTTCGGCGGCGCGCTGCTCACCGACGCGACGTTCACCGGCTGCCGCATGATCGGCGCCGCGCTCACCGCCTCGCGCGGCACCGGTTTCACGCTCACCCGCTCCAACCTGACCCTGGCCAACCTCGGCGGCTGCTCCCTGCGCGGCGAGCACGTCGAGGGGGTGCGCTTCGACGACGCCGACCTGTCGGGCTGCGACTTCACCGAGGCCACGCTCACCGACTGCCGCCTCATCGGCACGCGCCTGCTGAACACCACGTTCGCGAGAGCCGACCTGCGGGGCGCCGACCTGGGGCAGCCCGACGACGCCAGGCTCCGGGCGTTCGCCGGCGCCCTCATCAACCAGACGCAGGCCAACGCCATCCTCGCCGCCCGCGGCATCACGGTCCTCTGACGCGCCCTTCCGGCGTCACCGTCACGGGAGGCCCGGCGACGGCGTGCTCAGCGCGCCGGGAGGCGGGCGAGGGCGGTCTCGGCCTCGGCCATGATCCGCTCGATCAGCTCCCGGCACGACGGCAGGTCGCCGATGACCCCCACCACCTGCCCCGACGCCATCACCCCGAGATCGGCCCGCCCGTCCACCATGGCCGCCCGCAGCAGCACCGGCGTGTTGGCCGCCTGCAGCACCTGCGCCCAGGTCAGCTCCCTGCCCCGCCGCATCCGCCGCCCCTCGCGGATCAGCTCGGCCCACGACAGCCCCGACAACCGCCGGAACCTGGCGCCGTTCGCCACCGCCCGCAGCAGCCGCGAGCGTTCCAGCGAGGCCACGAACGGCGTCCGCAACACCCGGTGCGGCACCCCGTCCACCTTGGTCGTCACCACCGTCTCCCGAGCCGCCAGATAGAGCTTCTTGACGTCGTCCGGCACGGGGGAGTCGCTGGTCAGCAGGAACCGGGTGCCCATGGCGATCCCGCAGGCGCCGTACGCCAGCGCCGCCACCAGGCCCCGCCCGTCGAAGAACCCGCCCGCGGCGATCACCGGGATGTCGACGGCGTCCACGACCTGGGGCAGCAGCAGCGTCGTGGCGAGCGGCCCCGTGTGGCCGCCGCCCTCGCCTCCCTGCACGATCACCGCGTCGGCCCCCCACCC
>NZ_SMLD01000126.1:0-26739 GCF_004352805.1 Nonomuraea mesophila | reverse complement strand
GCTCATGGGTGGGCGGGGCGTCGGGTGGCAACGTCGCGGCGGGCACGGCCAGCAGTACGGTGATCGTGGCCACCACGGCGACCTCGGCACGCCAGCCCATGGTCGCCCCGCCGAGGGCGCCGGCCAGGGCCAGCCCCGAGGGGATGCACAACCCCCACAGCGCCAGTGCCGTCTGCCGGGACCGGCCCTTCAGCAGGCGGGCCAGCAGCCCGGGGCCGGTGATCATGACGAGGGCGTACCCGGCGGCCTGGACGGCCCGTGACCCGAACAACACTCCCGGCCCGTCCGCGAGCGTCGCCGCCAGGCCCGCCACCCCAAGTGCCACCAGACCGGCCACGAAGAACCCGCGCAGCGGGCGGCGGTCGACCCACAACCCGAGCGGCAGACAGGTGAGTCCGGCGACCAGCGTGATGGCCGACGACAGCAGGCCGGCGGCGGTGAGCGACAGCCGGAACTCCGCGCTCACAGAGGTCAGGAAGGGGACGAACTCCCCCAAAGCCATGCTGGCCGCCGCGCCTGCCGCCACCACGGTGACGACCGTACGGATGCTCATCGGGCACGCACCTCCCACGGGTAGGGAGACGCGACCGGCGAGCCGGCCCGATCCTCGAAGCCCGGTCGGGCGACGCCTCGGCGAGGATCCTCAGGTCTGAGCATCGTATCCCGCTGCGCCGGCCCCTACCGGTGTGATGCTTCGATCAGCCGCCGGTGCGGCTCCAGCAGGCCCTTGGGGAGGTCGTCGGGGGCGCACCAGCGGGCTTCAAGAATTTCCATCGGGTTCAGGCGCATCGTGCCGCCGCCGGCGTACCCGGCCGTGTACGCGACCTCGACCCTGGAACCCGCTTCTGAGCTGCACCATCTCCCCGACGCGCACCTCCAGCCCGGTCTCCTCCATGACCTCGCGGGCGACCGTCTGTTCGAAGGTCTCGCCGCGCTGCGCGCCGCCCGTCGGCAGCCCCCACTGCTGGTCCTCGGCCCAGAAGCGGTGGCGCAGCAGCAGGACGTTGCCGTCAGGGTCGCGTACGACGCCGGTCACCCCGACCATGAACTTGTCCTGCGAGAGGTAGAGCAGCCGCCACTTCACCGGCCCGCGGAGTGTGTGCCAGAGCCGCGCCAACAGCCTCTTCACCGACGTCCTCCGCCATCCGCCGCCCTTGACGGGGGAAGCGTACCGGTCGTGCGGGTCGGACCGCCGGGCGCGCTTCTCGCTGGGTGGTTGCGGAGCACGTCGGTCCAGCAGGCGGTTCGCATCGCGCGCCGCCGCCTGGTACTCATAAGGGGTACCCCCGTAGGGTTCATGTCCGTCGTGGCGGGGCGCAGGAGAAGCCTCTTGCGCCGGGAATACCATAGGGGGGTATAGTGTTTTTCGAGCGACGCCACAGAAGGGGCCGGCGATGCACGGATACAGCGGTAACAAGCAGGACCACGCGCTGCGGCTGCGCCGTGTCGAGGGTCAGATCCGGGGCCTGCAGCGCATGGTCGAAGACGACAAGTACTGCATCGACATCCTGACCCAGGTGTCGGCGGCGACCAGCGCGCTGAAGTCGTTCTCCCTGTCGCTGCTCGAAGAGCACCTGGCCCATTGCGTGGCCGAGGCCACACAGAAGGGCGGCCCCGAGGCCGAGGCCAAAGTCAAGGAGGCCGCCGAGGCCATCGCCCGACTTGTCCGTTCATAAGGGAAAGAGAGATTGTGATGAGCACCACCACCTACACCGTCAAGGGCATGACCTGCGGACACTGCGTGAGCTCGGTCAAGGAGGAGGTCGGCGAGGTTCCCGGCGTCACCGCCGTCGAGGTGGACCTGGCGTCAGGGCGCCTGACGGTCGACAGTGACGGCTCTGTCGACGCGGCGAAGATCGTCGCCGCAGTCGAGGGCGCCGGATACGGCGTGGCAGGTCCGTCATGAACACGCCGGTCAAGATCGGCTCGTACGTCCTGGGGCTCGCCGTCGTCTTCGGCGGCGCCCTGGGCGCGGGCAAGGTCGTCGGCCCGGTCGCGACCAGCGCCACCAGCGCCACCAGCTCCACCGGTGCGACGCCCGCGCCCGGCGACCACAGCGCCATGGCGGCCCCCACCGCGAGCGCGAAGCACGACGACCATGCCACCCAGCAGGCGGCCGACCATACCCCCGGGGGGCTCCAAGTGTCGGAGAACGGCTACACCCTCACCTCGCTCACCACCAAGATCAGACCCGGTGAGCCCGCCGACTTCCGCTTCACCGTGACAGGGCCCGACGGCCGGCCGGTCACCGGCTACGAGGTCCAGCACGACAAGAAGATGCACCTCATCGTCGTGTCCCGTGACCTGTCGACCTTCCAGCACGTGCATCCGGAGATGGCCTCCGACGGCACGTGGTCGGTGAAGATCACCTTCCCCAAGGCGGGCGCCTACCGCGCCTTCGCCGACTTCGCCCCCACCGGCGGCGACGCCCTCACCCTGGGGACCGACCTGTCCGTGGCGGGCGACTACGAACCCGAATCGCTGCCGCCGGTCACCCGCACCTCCACCGTGGACGGCTACACCGTCACCCTCGACGGGGACCTGAGGCCCGGCCGCTCCAGCGAGCTCACCCTCAAGGTCACCAAGGACGGCGAGCCGGTCACCGACCTGCAGCCCTACCTCGGCGCCTACGGCCACCTGGTGGCCCTGCGCGCCAACGACCTGGCCTACCTGCACGTGCATCCCGACGGCGAGCCCGGCGACGGCAAGACCGCGGCGGGGCCGGACATCGTCTTCTACGCTGAGGTGCCGAGCGACGGCGACTACCGTCTGTTCCTGGACTTCAAGCACGACGGGAAGGTCCGCACGGCCGACTTCACGCTCGGCGGCGGCAACCAGGCGGCCGAGCCCCGGCGGACCCCGGCCACCACGTCCGGCGGGCACGACGACGACGGCCACGGCCACTGAACACGAGAGGAGAACGGTGATGTCCACGCTCACCGATGACCGGCACCAGGCGGTCGAGCTCTCGATCGGCGGCATGACCTGCGCATCCTGCGCCAACCGGATCGAGCGCAAGCTCAACAAGCTCGACGGCGTGACCGCGACGGTCAACTACGCCACCGAGAAGGCGAACGTCACCTTCCCGGCCGGCGTCGACCCCCGGCACCTCGTCACCGAGGTGGAGAAGGCCGGCTACACCGCCGAGCTGCCCGCGCCGCCCCAGGCGGACGCGGCCGGGCAGGAGCCGCGGGACGAGCTGCGGCCGCTGCGCCACCGGTTGATCACCTCCGTGGTGCTGGCCGTGCCGGTGATCGCGATGGCCATGATCCCGCCGCTGCAGTTCACGAACTGGCAGTGGTTGTCGCTGACGCTGGCGGCGCCGGTCGTGGTGTACGCGGGGTGGCCGTTCCACAAGGCCGCCTGGACCAACCTGCGCCACGGCGCGGCCACCATGGACACGCTGGTCTCGATCGGTACGCTGGCCGCGCTCGGCTGGTCGTTGTGGGCGCTGTTCTTCGGCACGGCGGGCATGCCCGGCATGACCCATCCGTTCGAGTTCACGATCGAACGCACCGACGGGTCGGGAAACATCTATCTCGAAGCGGCGGCGGGGGTCACCGCGTTCATCCTGGCCGGGCGCTATTTCGAGGCCCGTTCCAAGCGGCGGGCGGGCGCGGCGCTGCGGGCCCTGCTCGACCTGGGGGCCAAGGACGTCGCGGTGTTGCGCGACGGCGCCGAGCTCCGCATCCCCGCCGACCGGCTGCAGGTGGGCGACACGTTCGTGGTCCGTCCCGGCGAGAAGATCGCCACGGACGGCGTGGTGGTGGAGGGTGCCTCGGCGGTCGACGCCTCCATGCTGACGGGCGAGTCCGTGCCCGTGGACGTACGCCCGGGCGACGCCGTCACCGGCGCCACCGTGAACGCGGGCGGCAGGCTCGTCGTCCGCGCCACCCGGGTGGGCGGCGAGACGCGGCTGGCCCAGATGGCCAAGCTGGTGGAGGAGGCGCAGACCGGCAAGGCGCAGGTGCAGCGGCTGGCCGATCGCATCTCCGGCGTGTTCGTGCCGATCGTGATCGCGCTGGCGATCGGGACGCTCGGGTTCTGGCTGGGCACGGGCGGCGGCGCGGGGGCGGCGTTCACCGCGGCGGTCGCGGTGCTGATCATCGCCTGCCCGTGCGCGCTCGGCCTGGCCACGCCGACGGCCCTGCTGGTCGGCACCGGCAGGGGCGCCCAGCTCGGCATCCTGATCAAGGGTCCTGAGGCGCTGGAGTCGACCCACGGGATCGACACCGTCGTGCTCGACAAGACGGGCACGGTCACCGAGGGCCGCATGACCCTCAGCGAGGTGCACGTCGCAGAAGGGGAGAGCGAGGCCGAGGTGCTGCGCCTGGCCGGGGCCCTGGAACACGCCTCCGAGCACCCCATCGCGCAGGCCGTGGCCGCGGGCGCCGCCGAGCGCGTCGGAGAGCTGCCCGCGCCCGAGGACTTCGCGAACGTCGAAGGGCTCGGCGTGCAGGGCATCGTCGACGGGCACGCGGTGCTGGTCGGCCGGCCCAGGCTGCTGGCGGAGTGGTCGCAGCACCTGCCGGCGGAGCTGGAGCGGGTCCTGCGCGCCGCCCAGGCCGGCGGCCGCACGGCCGTCGCGGTCGGCTGGGACGGCAAGGCCAGGGCGGTGCTCGTCGTGGCCGACGCCATCAAGCCGACGAGCGAGGAGGCCGTGCGGCAGCTGACCGCGCTGGGGCTCACGCCCGTGCTGCTGACCGGCGACAACGAGGAGGCGGCCAGGGCGGTCGCCGCCGAGGTGGGCATCGACGAGGTGATCGCCGAGGTGCTGCCCGCCGACAAGGTCGACGTGGTCAAGCGGCTGCAGGGCGAGGGCAGGGTCGTGGCCATGGTGGGCGACGGGGTCAACGACGCCGCCGCGCTGGCCCAGGCCGATCTGGGGCTGGCGATGGGCACGGGCACCGACGCCGCCATCGAGGCCTCCGACCTCACCCTGGTCAGAGGTGACCTGCGGGTCGCGGCGGACGCGATCAGGTTGTCCCGAAGGACCCTGAGGACGATCAAGGGCAACCTGTTCTGGGCCTTCGCCTACAACGTCGCGGCCCTCCCGCTGGCCGCGCTCGGCCTGCTCAACCCCATGATCGCCGGAGCGGCGATGGCGTTCTCCAGCGTGTTCGTGGTGAGCAACAGCCTGCGGCTGCGCCGCTTCAGATAGCACGGTCGGACGTTCAGGCAGCACGGTCGGACGGCTCCCAGCGCATCGGCTCGGGGGCCGTCCGATCGTCGTATGGGGCCGCGCAGCTCCGGCAGCGGGAGGATCCCCGCCGGCGCCTCCATCGCGGGGCCACGCGCCACCGAGCGCGTACCTGCCCGTGGCGGGCCGGGTGGGTATACGCTTCCCCCATGACCCCGCAAGACCTCGCCACCCTCGTGCACCTGCGGCGGGCCCGGGATCTGATCGACCGGGAATACACCCGGCCGCTCGACGTGCCGACGCTGGCCCGCCACGCGCTCATGTCGCCGGCCCACTTCTCACGGCAGTTCCGGGCGGCCTACGGCGAGACGCCGTACAACTACCTCATGACCCGCCGCATCGAACGCGCGATGGCGCTGCTGCGCGCGGGGGTCAGCGTGACCGACGCGTGCATGGCGGTCGGCTGTACCTCGCTCGGGTCGTTCAGCTCCCGCTTCACCCAGCTGACCGGGGAGACGCCGAGCGCCTACCGCGCGAGGGAGCACGCGGCCGTGACGGCGATGCCCCCGTGCGTGGCGAAGGTGCACACCCGGCCGACGAAGGACACACCGAGCAGGATCGAAGAAGCGGGCCCCGGCGCCGCTGCCTAGCGTTGTCCGCATGACCATCTCACTGCAGACCTTCCACATCACCGTCCACGACGTCGACGAAGCGCTCGCCTTCTACCGCGACGCGCTCGGCCTCGAGGTGCGCAACGACGTCCCCACCGACGAGGGTCGCTGGGTCACCCTCGGCACCCCGGGCGTGCCCGCCCCCGACTACGTACTCTCCACACCGCATTCCGGCCGGCCGAAGGCCGACGGCGACGCCCTCCAGGAGCTGCTCGCCAAGGGCGCGCTCCCGATGATCATGTTCAGCACCGACGACCTCGACGCGACCTTCGAGCAGGTGCGCGCGTCGGGCGCCGAAGTGTTGCAGGAGCCCATCGACCAGCCGTGGGGGCCGCGTGACTGCGCGTTCCGCGACCCCTCGGGCACCATGGTGCGCATCGCCCAGGCCACGAAGGCGTAGCCGTACACCGGCGCTCGGGCCGGGTGAGTGATCTGCTGTCTCCGGGGCAGCCGACACCTATGAAGACGACGATCATCGGGGTTCTGGCCGGGGCGGCCGTGCTCGCCGGGGGCTGCGGCACCGCCCCCCACACGGGGCACGAGGGGCACGAGCTGGCCGCCGAGTCCTCACCGTCCATCGGCACCCCCACCTCCGGCACCGCGTCCCCGAGCGGTCCGGAGACGGGCGGGCCGGGGACGAGCGGTTCGGAGACGGGCGGACTGAAGCGGGCCGCGCAGGCGGCGCTGGCCGCGGTGCCCGGCTCCGTGCTCGTCTCCATCGAGACCGAGGAGAACGGCCGGCTGTGGGAGGTGCAGGTCGTCGGCAAGGACGGCACCGAACACCAGCTCGACGTCGAGGGCGAGAAGATCGTCAACGGTCCCGCCGCCGAGGACGGCGACGCCGACGACAAGGCCGAGCGCCGGGACCAGTTGGCGGCGGCCGAGCTTGACTACGCCCAGGCGGCCGACAAGGTCCTGGCCACGGTGCCCGAGGGGCGCCTCACGGAGCTCAACCTGGACACGGAGCGGGGCAGAACCGTGTGGGAGGCGGACGTGCTCACGCCCGACGGGACCAAGCACAAGGTGGCGGTGGACGCCGCCACGGGCGAGGTCGTGAGGAACGACGGCACCACCACATGAGGCCGGGCCCCGTCCGGCAGGGCCCGGCCTCACGAGCCCGATGACGCCCAGTCGTCGTAGCGGATCGTGCCGAGGGTCGCGCCGTCGAGGGGGACCAGCGAACGTTCGTCCAGCTCGCTGCCGAAATAGCGCCCGTGCGGGTCGGTGACCACCTCGCGCCGGTCGCCCCAGGAGGCCAGCGCCTGCCGGAAGAACTCGTCCATCCGGAACTGCTCGGGCCCCGCGACCTCGATTTTCCCGTTCAGCGGCGGCCCGGTGGAGACCCTGGCCAGCGCCGCCGCGACGTCGTCGCCCGCGATGGGCTGGAAGCGTACGGGGGCGATCCGCACCTCGCCGCCGTCGGTGGCCTCGTCGGCGATGCCGCGCACGAACTCATGGAACTGGGTGGCGTGCACGAGCGAGAACGGGACGCCCGACTTCTCGATCAGCTCCTCCTGGGAGATTTTCGCCCGGAAGTAGCCGTTCTCGGGCATCCGCTCCGTCCCCACGATCGACAGCGCGACGTGGTGGCCGACGCCGGCCGACGCCTCGACGGCGAGCAGGTTGCGGGTGGAGGTCTCGAAGAAGTTCAGCACGGCGGCGGGCTCGAACGACGGCGAGTTCGACACGTCGACCACCACCTGAGCGCCCTCCAGCGCCTCGGCCAGCCCTTCGCCGGTGAGGGTGTCGACGCCGGTCCTCGGCGAGGCCGCCACGGCCTCGTGGCCCTGCTCACGCAGCTTCGTCACGAGCTTCGAGCCGATCAGCCCCGTCCCGCCGATGACTACGATCTTCATGGCATGTCCTTTCGGGTTCGCCGGCTCGTCCGTGCCGGCCGCTCGTCAGTTAAGACATGCGTGCCCTCAAGGCTGTGACAACCACGGCGGTAAATCTTCCGCGCGCCTCACGGCTCGTCCTTGAGCCGTTCGAAGACGAGCTGGGGGCGTCGGACGGCGCGGACTCCGTACACCTCGGAGATCAGCTCGGGGGTGAGGACCTGCTCGGGCGGTCCTCCGGCGAGGACGCGGCCGGCGCTCATGACGTAGAGGCGGTCGCAGAACGCGGCGGCCTGGTTGAGGTCGTGCAGCACCGCCAGCGTGGCGACGCCCAGCTCGCGCACCAGGTGCAGGATCTCCAGCTGGTGGCGGATGTCCAGGTGGGAGGTGGGTTCGTCGAGCAGCAGCAGGCGGGTCTCCTGGACCAGCGCGCGGGCGATGAGCGCCCGCTGCTTCTCGCCGCCGGACAGGGTGGCGTAGACCCGCTCCTCCGCGCCGGTGAGCCCTACGCGGTCGAGCGCCCGCGCGCACCGTTCCGCGTCGGCCGCCGCGTCACGTTCGTACGGCGTACGCCCCATGAGCACGACCTCGCCGACCGTGAACTCGAGCTCGGAGGGCGTCTCCTGGGCCACCACGGCGGTACGCCGGGCGGACTCGCGCCAGGACAGGCGGTGCACGTCGTCGCCGTCCACCCTGATGAGCCCGGCCGAGGGACGCAGCGCCCGGTAGATCGTGCGCAGCAGGGTGGACTTGCCGCAGCCGTTCGGCCCGACGAGGGCGGCGAACTCGCCGTCCCCGACCAGGAGGTCGGCCTCGTGCACGATCGGGCGGCCGTCGAGGCGTACGGAGACGCCGCGCAGGTCGAGCCTCATGTGACGGTCACCGCCCGGTCGACCGAGCGCCGGCGCAGCAGCCACAGGAAGAACGGCACGCCGAACAGCGCGGTCACGATGCTGAGCGCCAGCTCCTGGGGCGCGTTGACGGTGCGCGCGGCGACGTCCACGAGCTGCAGGAACGCCGCCCCGAGCAGCGCCGTGACCGGCAGCACCCTGCGGTGGTCGGCCCCGACGAGCAGGCGGGCCGCGTGCGGCACGATCAGCCCGACGAACGCGATCGCGCCGCTGGTGGCCACGAGGACCCCGACCAGCAGCGAGGTGAGGACGAACAGCGTGAGGCGCAGGCGCTGCACGTTCACGCCGAGGGATGCGGCGGTCTCCTCCCCGGCGGTGAGCGCGTTGAGCCGGCGGTGCTGCAGCAGCAGGTAGACCAGGCCCGCGACGAGCACGACGGTGGGCAGCGGCAGCATGTACCAGCGGGCCCCGCCCAGGCTGCCCATGAGCCAGAACAGCACCTGCTGCGCCGCCCGTCCGCTCTGCGCCTGCTGCAGCACGAAGCTGTAGAGGGCCTGGAAGAGGTACGCCAGCGCGACCCCGGCCAGCACCAGCCGCGACGGGGTGATCCGGCCGGAACGTTGCGCCAGCGCGTACACCAGGCCGAGGGCCAGCAGCGAGCCGGCGAAGGCGGCGCCCGACAGCGACAGCCCGCCCAGCGTGGAGGCGCCCAGGATGAGCACGAGTACCGCGCCGAAGGACGCGCCCGACGAGATGCCGAGCAGGAACGGGTCGGCCAGCGGGTTGCGCACCAGCGCCTGCAGCACCGCCCCGACCACCGCCAGCCCTGCCCCGACGAGGAGCGCGAGCAGCGCGCGCGGCAGCCGGAACTCCCACACGATCTGCGCCTGCACCGGCGTCCACGTACGCGGGACGAGGCCGGGCGCCAGCCGGTCGGCGACGATGCCCCACGCCTGCGGCAGCGCGACGTGTACGGCGCCGATGCTGACCGCCAGCCAGGTGGAGGCGATCACCGCCGCGGCGAGCACGGCGACGAGCACCGCGAACCCGCCGCCGCGACGGCGGGGCCGGGCGATGCTCGCGGGCCTGGCCGGGGCCGCCTCCTGCCGGGTCTCGCTGGTCATGACGTGAACGCGCCGGGGTGCAGGAAGCGGGCGATGTCGGTGATGGCGAGCAGGTTGCGGTAGCCGGGATGCTGGGCCGCGACCGGCAACGGGAGCACCCGCCGGGCCTTGGCCGCGGGGCTGTTCCTGGCGATGGCGAGGGCGTCGGCGGTCTTGGCCCGCACGGTGGGCATGGTCTCGCCGCGCAGGGTGGCGTACTCGCTGACCAGGATGGCGTCCGGTTGCGCGGCGCTGACCTGCTCCACGCTGACCTCGGTGTAGTCGCCCTTGACGTCGGCCAGCACGTTCACGCCGCCGGCCGCGTTGATCATCTGGTGGGTGACGCCGGCGCCGCCGTAGGCGTTGACCGGCCCCTTGCCGCCGTCGGTGGCGAGCACCTTGACCGGCGGCCGGCCGGCGACGCGCTCGCGTACGTCGTCGAGCCGCCCGCGCAGCTCGGTGGCCAGCTTGTCGGCGCGGTCGGGGACGCCGAAGATCTTGCCGAGGTTGCGCAGGTCGGTGAACGTGTCGTCCAGGGTGAACTCGAGCGTCTCCTCGGGGCTGCACCAGCCGCCCAGGATGTACACCGGGGAGCCGGCGGCGTCCAGCTCCTCCACGGTGGCGTAGCCGCCGGCGGCGTCGAAGCTGGCCATCTGGTTGTCCAGGACGAAGTCGGCGCCCTGGGCGAGCATGACCTCCTTCTGCGGCAACATGATCGTCGGCGAGATCTCCGGGATCTTGTCGTACAGCTCCTTGTGGCCGGGCAGGAACGCGCTCTCGGAGAAGTTCGTACGCCCGGCGATGCGGTCGCCCAGGCCGAGGGCGAGCAGCGTCTCCAGCGACGGGTGATAGCCGGTGACGACCTTGGAGGGTGGCCGGTCGAAGGTGAGGGTGCGCCCGCAGTTCTCGACCGTGACAGGGAAGCCGGGCTGCGGCGCCGCGGCCGGACCGGCCTCCTGGGCGGCGGGCGCCTGCCCGCACGCGGTCAGCGTCAGAGCGGCCACCAGGACGAACAGCCTTCTCATGCGACCGCCTTCGGCGGCGCGTTGTCGCGGGCGGACGGCCTGGCTGGAGTGCGGCTCATGGGGCGAGTCTCCGGGGTCGAGAGGTCGGGCATGCGACCTCATTTTTGCACATAAGCCGCAACTGCCAGCCATCTGCATCAAGCGCCTCCGCCGGTCGGAAGAGTCCTGGGGATCACCGCGCGCGGGGCCGGCGGCCGGCCCGGGTCAGGGCCTCACGCGGCCGGCCCGCGCCTCCAGATAGCGCTGCTCGGCGATGCTCGCGGTGGCCCTCGCGGCACGCCGGTAATGCTCGTACGCGCCGGCGTCGTCGCCGGTCCGCTCCAGCAGATGGGCGCGTACGGACAGCAGCCGGTGATGCCCGGCCAGCCGCTCGTCACCGTCGAGCGTGGACAGCAGGGCCAGCCCGGCCGCCGGGCCCTCGACCTCGGCCAGCGCGATCGCCCGGTTGAGCGTGACCATCGGGTTGGGCGCGATCCGTTCGAGGATCAGGTAGAGCGCGTGCACCTGCCGCCAGTCGGTCTCCTCGGCCGTGGCCGCGTCGGCGTGCGTGGCCGCGATGGCCGCCTGCAACTGGTACGGCCCCAGCGCCGGAGCGGCCAGCGACGCCTTGGCCAGCTCGATGCCCTCGTCGATCAGGGCCCGGTCCCACGTCGTACGGTCCTGCTCGGCCAGCGGCACCAGGTCGCCCGCCGCCGTCGTACGCGCCCGCCTGCGGGCGTCGGTCAGCACCATCAGCGCGAGCAGCCCGGTCACCTCGCCGTCGCCGGGCAGTTGCGCGTGGACCATCCTGGTCAGGCGGATGGCTTCGTGGGCGAGGTCGACGCGGTGCAGGTCGCCGCCCGACGAGGCGGTGTAACCCTCGTTGAAGATTAGGTAGAGCACGTGCAGGACGACCCGCAGCCGCTCCTCCCGTTCCGCCCCCTCCGGCAGGCCGAACGAGCTGCCGGCGGCCCTGATGCGCTGCTTGGCCCGGCTGATCCTGGCCGCCATCGTGGCCTCCGGCACGAGGAACGCGCGGGCGATCTCGGCGGTGGTCAGGCCGCCGACCGCCCGCAACGTCAGCGCCGTCTGGGAGGCGGGGGTCAGCGCCGGATGGCAGCACAGGAACAGCAGGACGAGCGTGTCGTCGGTGTCCGGCACGTCGGGCGGCGACTCGGCGGCCGTCGCCGACTCCCGCTCGCGGCGTGCCCGGTCGCTGCGCATCTCGTCGATGAGCCGCCGGGACGCGACCGTCATCAGCCAGCCGCGCGGGTTGCCCGGCACCCCGTCGGCCGGCCACTGCACGGTGGCGGCGAGCACGGCCTCCTGCACGGCGTCCTCGCAGCCCTCGAACTGGCCGTGCCGGCGTACCAGCGTGCCGAGGACCTGCGGCGCGAGCTCGCGCAGCAGGTCCTCGACGGCCGGGGTCGTCACGCCTCCGACGGCCCGTCAGCGAACATCACCTGCCGCACCTCGATCCCCAGCCCCTCGATCGCGGCGTCCGGGATCTGCGCCGCCAGCTCGATCGCCCGCTCCTTGTCCTCGCAGTCGATCAGGTAGAAGCCGCCCAGATATTCTTTCGCCTCCAGGAAAGGGCCGTCGGTCACCACCGGCCGGCCGTCGCGCACGGAGACCACGGCCGCCTGGGAGGGGTCGACCAGCGCCTGCGTGCTGATCAGCTCGCCGGACTCCTTCAGCGCCCCGATGAACCTGGCGTGGCCGTCGCCGATCGCCGCCCTCTCCTCGTCGGTGAGCGCGTCCAGCACGGCCGGGTTGATGTGCATGCTGATCAGAAACTTCATGTCGTACTCCTCGTGTCGCGCGGAGCCCCGGCCGGGGCCCCTTCCGACCGTTGGTCGGAGCCGCCGCCGCCGGCTTGACGTCCCGCCGCGACTTTCGTACGGGCTTTTTCGCCGCCGCGTCGCCGGGCTTCCGGGGAGGCGGGTCCGCGTGGCCTTCAGGTTAAGGCCCCCGCGAGGGGGCAGGCGGCACCTCGACGACCCGTTGTCCCAGCTGGGGGAGTGAGGGCCATGGCCAGGACCGAGCACCTTCCCGCCCCCGTACGCCGCGACGGCCGGCCGTACGTGCGCGTGCGGGACCTCGAACGGGACCTGAGGTCCCGCGTGGACGGAGAGGTACGCTTCGACCCCGGCAGCCGCGGCGCCTACTCGACCGACGGCTCCAACTACCGGATGGTGCCGCTCGGTGTCGTCGTGCCCCGCACCGTGGAGGACGCCGCCGAGGCCGTGGCCGTCTGCCGCGAGCACGGCGCGCCGATCACCTCACGCGGCGGCGGCACCAGCCTGGCGGGGCAGACCTGCAACGTCGCGGTGATCATCGACTGGTCGAAGTACTGCGACCGCCTGGTCTCCGTGGACGCGCGGGCGGCGACGTGCGTGGTCGAGCCCGGCATCGTGCTCGACGACCTCAACCGGCGGCTCGCGGACACACGCCTGATGTTCGGGCCGCGCCCGTCCACCCACTCCCACTGCACGATCGGCGGCATGATCGGCAACAACTCCTGCGGCTCGACCGCCCAGGCGTACGGCAAGACCTCCGACAACGTCTCCCGCCTGGAGATTCTCACCTACGACGGGACGCGCATGTGGGTCGGCCCCACCAGCGAGCAGGAGTACGCGCGCATCCTGGCCGAGGGCGGCGCCCGCGCCCACCTCTACCGGCGGCTGCGCGAGATCGCGGACGCGCACGCCGGCGAGATCAGGGCGCGCTTCCCCGACATCCCGCGCCGGGTGTCCGGCTACAACCTCGACCAGTTGCTGCCCGGGGGCCCCTTCGACCTGGCCAGGGCACTCGTCGGCTCGGAGGGCACGCTGGTCACGGTGCTGCGGGCGGAGCTGAAGCTCGTGCCGGTGCCGGAATACGAGACGCTGGTCCTGCTCGGCTATCCCGACGTCGTCGCCGCCGCCGACGCCGTGCCGCGCGTCGCCGCCCACCGTCCGCTGCAGCTGGAGGGCCTGGACGACAAGCTCATCGGCGACGAACGCCGCCGGCACATGAACGCCGAGGCCCTGGCCAGGCTGCCGGCGGGCGGAGGCTGGCTCATGGTGTCCTTCGCCGGGCGCACCCGGCAGGAGGCCGACCGGCGCAGCCAGGCCCTCGTCGACGACCTGCGCGGCGGCCCGCACGCGCCGCACGTGTCCTCCTTCGACGACGAGGACGCCGAACGGCAGTTGTGGGCCCTGCGCGAAGGCGGGCTCGGCGCCACCGCCCGCGTCCCCGACATGCGGGTCACCTGGGAAGGCTGGGAGGACTCCGCCGTCCCGCCGGAGCGGCTCGGCGACTATCTGCGCGACCTGCGCCGCCTGTTCACCGAGTTCGGCTACGGCGAGGCGGCGCTCTACGGGCACTTCGGGCAGGGGTGCGTGCACACCCGCATCCCCTTCGACCTGGTGACCGCCGACGGCGTCGCCGCCTTCCACGCCTTCCTGCGCCGCGCCGCCGACCTGGTGGTCTCCTACGGCGGCTCGTTGTCCGGCGAGCACGGCGACGGCCAGTCCAAGGCCGAGCTGCTCCCCGTCATGTTCGGCCCCGACATCATGACCGCCTTCCGCGAGGTCAAGGCGCTCTTCGACCCCGGCGACCGGATGAACCCCGGCAAGATCGTCGGCCCTGACGGGCCACCGAACGCGGCCACCGGCGACCTGCGCCTCGGCAGCGCGTGGACGCCCGCGGAACCCGCCGTGACGTTCGGCTACCCGCACGACGAGGGCAGCTTCCAGTGGGCCGTGATGCGCTGCGTCGGCGTCGGCCAGTGCCGCAGCCACACCGGCGGCGTCATGTGCCCCTCCTACCGCGCGACCGGAGAGGAGGAGCACTCCACCCGCGGCCGGGCCCGGCTGCTGTTCGAGATGCTGAACGGCCACGCCGACACTCCCGTCACGGGTGGCTGGCGCTCAGAAGCGGTACGCGACGCGCTCGACCTCTGCCTGGCCTGCAAAGCCTGCAAGCACGACTGCCCGATGAACGTGGACATGGCGACGTACAAGGCGGAGTTCCTGGCCCACCACTACGCGCACCGGCTGCGCCCCGCGGCCCACTACAGCATGGGCTGGCTGCCGCTGTGGGCCCGGCTGGCCGCGCTCGCGCCGGGCGCGGTCAACGCGCTGACCCACGCTCCCGGCCTGGCCGGGCTGGTCAAGCGGCTGGGCGGCATCGAACCGCGCCGGTCGTTGCCGACGTTCGCGCATACCCGCTTCAGCGACTCCTACCGGCGGCGCGGCCCGCGCGGCACCGGCGAACGCGGCAGCGTGCTGCTGTGGCCCGACACCTTCACCGACAACCTCTCGCCGCGCATCGCGGCCGCCGCCGTGAAGGTGCTCGAAGCCGCCGGCTACCGGGTGCTCATCCCGCCGCGCACGCTGTGCTGCGGGCTCACCTGGATCTCCACGGGCCAGCTCGGCGTCGCCGAACGGGTGTTGCGCCGTACGCTGCGTGCGCTCGCGCCGCTGCTGCGGCAGGGCATTCCCGTCGTCGGCCTGGAGCCGAGCTGCACGGCGGTCTTCCGCGACGACGCCCCGTCCCTGCTGGCGCACGACCGCGACGCCGCGCGCCTGGCGGAACAGACCACGACGCTGGCCGAACTGCTCACCCGCGCCGACGGCTGGCAGCCGCCCGCCATCGACCGCGACGTCATCGGCCAGCCGCACTGCCACCAGCACGCCGTCCTCGGTTACCAGGCCGACCAGGACCTTCTGGCCCGCGCCGGAGCCCGGCTGCGCACCGTGGAAGGTTGCTGCGGGCTGGCGGGCGACTTCGGCTTCACCGCGGGGCACATGGACGTGTCCCTGGCCTGCGCCGAGCACGAGCTGCTGCCCGCCATCCGCGGCGCCGGCGGGGACACGGTGATCCTGGCCGACGGTTTCAGCTGCCGCACCCAGATCGACCACACCGCGCCGGAACGCCGCCCGCTGCACCTGGCCGAACTGCTCGCCGCCCATCTGAGACCCGGCGCCGCCCCGGCGGGGGACACGTGAGGTCTGTTCGGTGTGCATGCCGGCGCGGACGGCCGTCGTCGAAACGGACGTCAATGCCGCAGCGCGTGCGGCGATCAGCCGAGGATGCCGGGGAGGAGGGCGCCGAGAGCCCCTCCGCCCAGGAGGCCCCCGAGGAGGTTGCCCACCTGGCTGAGCAGCGAACCGAACAGGTCCGCTGTGGGAGCCGCGGCGGCGGCGGGAGCGGCGAGCGCGACGGTCATCAGCGCGCCGGTGGCCAGGACGGCGGTCAGACGGGCGGTGGATTTCATGATGCCTCCACAGGCAGTTATGGAAAGTGATTGACAGTCACCCTACGTGACGGTGATGTCGATCACTGTGATCGCCTCGCCCGGTGTGTCCCGCGGACATGCGGTTTCCCCGGCAGCTCCCGTCACAGGGGCGTGACGGGATGGGCGTCCGGCACGTACACCAGCGCGTCGTACGCCTTGGCGGGGGTCATCTTCACCGTGTACGTCCAGCTCAGGTGGCTGTAGACCGAGCGGAAGGCGTCGCCGACGCTGCCCATCGGGATCTCCGAGGCGAGCAGTTCCCGGTTGCCGGGCTTGGCGGAGGCCTGCGCGAGGTTGACGTAGCCCAGCCGCTCGCCGCCGAACAGCTTGGCCAGAGGCGAGTCGTGGCTCACCGTGAACCGCTCGCGCCGCCCGGAGCCCTCGTCCTTGGCCGTGAACGTGCTCTCGCCGAACTCCGTGCCGATCGTGAAGTAGTCCTCGCCGTACGTCTTGGCCAGCCGCTGCCCCATCGACGCGAAGGAGAACGCGGCGCCGCTCTCGTCGATGTGGCCGTTGTGCCCGCACACCACCATCTTCCTGCGGCCCTGGGAGCCCTCCAGGCCGGCGATCCAGCCGACGTTCCCGGCCATCCAGGCGTCCCGCTTGCGCGCGTAGTCGCCGCCGGACACCTGCAGCCGCGCGCCGCGCAGGATCGTCTCGGCGTGGTGCACGGCGAGCGCGTACGCCTGCTCGGAGCTGCGGCGCACGTACGTCTCGCGGTTGTCCTTCATGCGGGCGACGAGCCGTTCCGCGGCGGTGGCGGCGGCGGTGACCTTCGCCTGGTCCTGGTCGGCCCTGGTGGCGTCGGTGAGGTCGGCCAGCGACTCCTCGACCGGGCGGACCCTCGCGGGGTCGGCCGTGGCGAGGTAGCGCAGCAGCCGCTCCTTGTTCCGGTCGTAGCGCTGCATGTCGAAGCCGTAGAGGCGCACCTTGTCGGCGTCGGGGACGCCGGCGTTGTGGTCGTGGATCCATTCGATCAGGTCCGCCGTCTCGCGGGTCCGGTAGATGTCGAAGCCGAGCGCCGCGGCGGCCGCCTTCGCGTCGCCCTTGCCGTTCATGACGTAGTCGTTGGCCACCGCCGTGCCGCCGAAGTCGGCCTCCAGGGCGACGGTGCGGAAGCCGTGGTCCTGGACCAGCTTCCTGATGATGATCGCCCGGGTCCGGACGAACTCCTTGTTGCCGTGCGTGGCCTCGCCGATCCCCACCACCCGCTTGCCGGCGGCGTCGGAGAGCGGGGCCCGGTCGAGCGGGGTCACGGTGTCGGGCGTCACCCGGGAGGTGTCCACGCCTCCGCAGCCGGTGGCCAGAAGGGCGGCCAGGGACAGACAGGCCAGCGTCCGTACGAGTGTGCGGCTCATGTCAGGTCACTTCCTTGCGGAGGGCACGGACTGCGCCGAGCGCCATCGGGAGGACGATCCAGAAGATCGCCGACACGGCCAGCCGGAGGACGTCACCCCCGGTCATGCCGCCGGACATCAGGGGAGCGGCGGTGGTGCCCAGGTGCAGCCACCCGGCCAGGGACTCGCCGGCGCTGCCGAGCCGGGCGACGAGGCTCCACACCATGGGCGCCGCCAGGCAGATCACGATCGCGGCCGGCGCGTTCATGAGCAGCATGCCGAGGGACAGGCCCATCGCGACCACGAGGACGTTCCCCGCGGTCCAGCCCAGCAGCGCTCCGGGGCTGACCGCCCAGTCGGCGGGGACGCCCTGCGCGGCGGCGACGGCGGCCGTCACCGGCACCGCGACGACCATCGCGAAAACGGACGCGGCCAGGGTCGTGAGCAGCGGCGGCAGGCACTTGGCCGCCAGCACCCGCAGGCGCCGGGGTTCGAGCACGAACGTGGTCAGGGCGGTGCGGTGGCTCCACTCGCCGGTCACCGTCAGAATCCCGATCACGGGGAGCAGGGTGCCGTAGCCGATCCCGGCGGTCACCACCATGGTGTGCAGCCGCGGGTCGGCCACCAGGCCGCGCGCCGCCATGACCGCCACGGTCAGCACGGCCAGGGCCACCGTCATGATCTTGCCGCTGCGGGTGTCGAAGAGCTTGCGGGTCTCGACCGACAGCAGCCGGCGGAACGGGGCACGCCCGCCGGAGCGGTGGTGCCCCGTGCTCCTCGAACCGCCCGCGATCGGCTGGACGTCGGCGTCGGTCATGGCGCGCTCCGGTCGGCTTTCGCGGCCGGTACGTGGTCGAACTCGATCATGTGTCAAGTCCACAACACCCGGTGCCGCCCGGACATCGAACCTGGGTCGAGGGCGGCCCGGCGCAGGGCTAGACCCGCGACGCCCGTTGTAGACCTGCGGCCACCCCGGTGGGGACCTGGGTAGCCACGGACGTGCGCTCAGGCCGGGTAGGCGTGCGTCTCGGCGGCCTTGACCGACGCCCACACCTGCCTGCCGGGCACCAGGTCGAGCTCGGCCAGGGCGGCGGGGGTGATGTCGGCGAAGGCCGCGATCGGGCCGTCGAGGTGGACGCGGACGTTGTCGCCGTGCCGTTCGACGCCCTCGACGCGCGCCTGCCACACGTTGCGGGGGCTGCCGTCGGGGCGGGTGCGGTAGAGGGCGAGCGCGGAGGGCGGGAAGGCGACGAAAGCGGGCCCTCGCAGGGGTTCGCTGGTGCTGAGGAGCAGCTCGCCGACCTTGACCCGCCGGTCGTCGGCCTGCCCGCGGTAGAGGTTGAGCCCGACCAGGTGGGCGACGTAGTCCGTACGGGGACGGCGGGCCACCTCGGCAGGGGCGCCCTGCTGGACGACGGCGCCGTTCTCGATGACGATCAGCCGGTCGGCCAGCACCATGGCGTCCAGCGGCTCATGGGTGACCAGGACGGTGGCGCCGTCGAAGTCGGCCAGGTGGTGGCGCAGCTGGGAGCGGATCTCCAGCCGGGTGTGGGCGTCCAGCGCGGCCAGCGGCTCGTCCAGCAGCAGCAACCGCGGGCGTACGGCGAGCGCCCGTGCGAGCGCCACCCGCTGCGCCTGGCCGCCGGACAACCGGCGAGGCCTGGAATCGGCCTGGCCGGACAGCCCGACCCGCTCCAGGAGGGCGGCGGCGACGCGGCGGGCCTCGGCCTTGGAGACGCCCTGGCAGCGCGGCCCGAAGGCGACGTTGTCCAGGGCGGACAGGTGCGGGAACAGCAGGTAGTCCTGGAAGACCATGCCGATCGGCCGCTGCTCGGTGGCCAGCCCGTGCACGGCGTCGCCGTCGAGGGTGATGTGGCCGCCCGTCAGCGGGGTCAGCCCGGCGAGGGCGCGCAGCGCGGTGGTCTTGCCCGCGCCGTTGGGGCCGAGCAGCGCCACCACCTCGCCCGGCGCGACCTCCATGGCGAGGTCGAGGGTGGAGGCGGATCTGACGACCACCAGGCGGGCCTGCAGCGTCACGGGCTGTTCACCCACCGGTCGCGCAGGCTGGCCAGGATGACCACCGAGACGGCCAGCAGAACCAGGCTGAGCACGATCGCCGCCTCGGGCTCGGTCTCCAGAGCCAGGTAGACCGCCAGCGGCATCGTCCGCGTGGTGCCGGGGAAGTTGCCGGCGAACGTGATCGTCGCGCCGAACTCGCCCAGCGCCCGCGCCCAGCACAACACCGCGCCCGCCACCACGCCCGGCATGACCATGGGCAGCGTCACCCGCCGGAACACGGTCAGACGCGAGGCGCCCAGCGTGGCGGCGGCCTCCTCGAAACGCCGGTCGGCGCCGCGCAGCGCGCCCTCCACGCTGATCACCAGGAAGGGCATCGCGACGAACGCCTCGGCCACGATCACCCCCGCCGAGGTGAACGGCAACGTGATGCCGAAGGCCGCCTCCAGCCACTGCCCGGCCAGGCCGCGCCGGCCCAGCACCAGCAGCAGGGCGACGCCGCCCACCACCGGGGGCAGCACGAGGGGCACGGTGACCAGGGCGCGTACGAGCCGCCGGCCGGGGAACTCCACCCGGGCCAGCAGCCAGGCCAGCGGCACGCCGAGCAGCAGGCAGAGCGCGGTGGCGACGGTGGCGCACACGAGGGACAACCGCAGCGCCTCCAGCACGTGCGGCTCCGCCAGCCGTACCAGAAGTGTGGGCCAGGGGGCGCGGACCAGCAGGCCGGCCAGCGGCAGCACGAGGAAGGCCAGCCCGGCGAGCGCGGGCACCACCAGCAACCACGGCAGCCGCCCCGAACCCCCGCGTCCGGAGGATCCGCCACGCGGGCCGGGCGGCTGAGGTCGCGACGCCGGAGAGTTCATCGTGATCAGGGAACCTCGAAGCCGGCCGCGGTCAGGGTGTCGCGGCCCTGCCGCGACACCACCAGGTCGACGAACTGACGGGCCAGGTCACCGGCCGGGGCCCCAACCAGGACGGCGATCGGATAGTCGTTGGCCGCCTGGCCGGCCTCGGGGAAGGCGATGCCCCGTACGTCGTCGCCGGCGGCGATCACGTCGGTCCTGTAGACGAGCGCCGCGTCGACCTCGCCGAGCTCGACCTTGGTGAGGGTGGCCTTGACGTCCTGCTCCAGGGTGACCGGGGTGACCGCGAGGCCGGCCGCGCCGAGCGCCTTGACCGCCGCGGCGCCGCACGGCACCTGCTCGGCGCAGAGCGCCACCTTCACCTGGGGATCGGCCAGGTCCTTCAGCTCGTCGACCTTCGCCGGGTTGCCGGCGGGCACGGCGATCTGCAGTGTGTTGCGCGCGAACGTGGTCGGCGCGCTCGCCAGGGACGCGTCGGTGACCGTCTTCATCGTGGCCGGGCTGGCCGAGGCGAACACGTCGGCCGGCGCCCCCTGGACGATCTGCTGGGCCAGCGTGGCGCTGGAGCCGAAGTTGAGCCGCACCGTGGTGCCCGGATGCGCGGCCTCGAACTTCGTGCCGAGCGTGGTGAACGTCTCGGTGAGCGACGCCGCGGCGAACACCATCACCTCCTTCGAGCCCCCGCCGGCGGACGCCGATCCGCCGGGGCCGCAACCCGGCAGCCCTGCCAGGGTGAGCGCGACGGTCAGGATGATCGCCCATCGGGGAGCACGCCCGAACACCACAGGAAGGCTCCTCATACGTGCCCGGCCACCCGTTCGTGACCGGGGATCTCCACGACGACGTTGGTGGACTTGATCACCGCGACCGCCACCACCCCCGGTTCCAGGCCCAGCTCGTCGGCGGCCTGGCGGCTCATCAGCGACACCACGCGGAACGGCCCGGCGGCGATCTCCACCTGCGCCATCACCGCGTCGCGGATCACCTCGGTGACGATCCCGCGCATGCGGTTGCGCGCCGAGGAACGGCCGCCCTCGCCGTCGCTCGCGACCTGCGAGCGGGCGAAGGCCGCCAGGTCGGCGCCGTCGACCCGCCGGTGCCCGTGCTCGTCGCGCTCGGCGGCCAGCCGGCCGGCGTCCACCCACCGGCGTATGGTGTCGGAGCTGACCCCGAGCAGCGCCGCGGCCTCGCTGATCCGGAACGTCGTCACAACCCTCACCTTACTCTCCGCGCATTCCAGTGAAAATACGGGTATGCCATCGCAGAAACGATGAGAAAGTCGATCCTGCCCTCGCATTCGCGGAGTCAGGAGCGCTCCGGCGCGCCCGTACGCGGCAGGCCTGGATGCGCGGCACCGCAACCCTCGCTAGAGTTCTTTGCGATCATCGACGTTGATCGCGGTCGACGGCTCTCGCCCATGGGGCTGAGGCGCGGCCGGGCGGTCGTGCAGGGTGGACACCGGGGGAGATGGGTTTGGCCGGCCAGAGCAGGGGGCGGCCGGGCTGGCTCCACGTGGGTGCGCTCGAACGCCGCCTGACCCGGGCCTGGCAACCCGGCACCTTCCCGCCCGCCGAGTCGCTCCTGGCCGTCATGACACTCTCCGCCGTGCCGCGGGCCCTGGGGGTCCGGCTGGCCGTACACCTCGACGGCGGCATCGTGGTCGGGCCGGGCGCCGTGCCGGACCTGCCCGGGTTCGAAGCGCTTCGCGGCGTCGCGCTGCCGTTCCAGCAGGGCCGCTGGGAGCGCAGTGCCGGTGTCTACGACCCCGGCCGGCGCCGCGTCGGCGTCGGCAGCGTGCCCTCCCCGTCGGTCAGCGTGGCCGGGCACGAACTGGGGCACGCCACCGACCACCTGGAGGGCATGCCGTCGCGCGGGGCGTTCTGGTCCCACCTGCACGCCTCGCGCGCGCCGCGGTTACCGCCGCCCTTCCGTCAGGACCCGGCCGAGCTCTACGCCGAAGCCTTCGCCTGCGTGCTCACCGGACGAGCCCGCCGCCTGATCGGCTTATTCGGGGACGAGCACGCCGCTCAGCGCGCCTACCTGTGGCTTTCCGGCCGGTACGGGCTGGGCTGACCGGATTTCCTTGCCCTGCTGAACGTGCGCGCTATCCTGAGAGGAGGATCGGTGACCGGTGAGACGGGAGGGACGCGGCTCATGACCGCCATCATGCTGGCCGGCGGAGTCCTGCGCGTACCCGAGTCGGGTGTGTTGCCGGACGGCACCCGCGTGGACGGCACGCGCGACATCGCGCCCGACGCTCCCGACTACGCGACCTGGCTCCCGTACGTGATTCCCGAGGGCGCCGCCTGGCACGGCAGCACCGACGACGAGAGCATCCTGGCCCGCTGGCGCGCCGCCGCCAGCGCCTGAACCCTCTGCCGAGTTCCCTGACCGGGGCACGCTTCTGCGAGTGTCCGGTTCCTGTCCGGTGCGTGCCCTGGCCGTTCGCTCCAGGCGAGACAAAACTGCACCGTATCCGCCGGTTCGGCCACCCGTGGCGCGGCCGGATGTCGAAGCAGTGAAAGGGAGCTCGCCTGTCATGCGCATTCTGAAGATCGTCGCGATTTCCGGGACTCTGGCCGCACTCGCGATGGGCATGTCCGCCCTGCCGGCGCAGGCGGCCGCCGGGCCGGTCCAGCCGGGCGTCCAGCGGGTCGTGCAGCAGTCGCCGGACGACTGCCTCACCTACCTCAACGAGAACGGCTACGCCTCGACGCCGGCCAGGGTCAGCGCCTGCAACTCGCTCGTCGAGGCCTTCTGCATCGAAATCCTGGAGGACTCGCAGGTGCTCGCGCCGCACGCGGTCAACGCCTGCCGGCTTTCGTGAAACGGCGGCCTGTGACGCGGAGCGGGACCGAGCGGAACAGGCGAACGAGTCTCGGCGGCCTGGACACTTGAACCACGGTTGAGTACTCTTCAGAGAGTCAAATAGATGATCTGGGGGAAACTAGTGGAACGCGACGACATGTCAGCGGAGGCCGCCCTTCGCGAAGTGCAGCGAGCGCAGGACGCCGTGCGGAAGTCCAGTCGGTGGGGGGCGCATTTCTTCCTGGCGACGGGGCTGGGAAGCCTGGGCTACTGGCTGGCCACGCTGCTCGGCTCGGCAGCGATGGCTGATTACGCCGCCTTGGGGATCGGCGTCCTCGTCGTCGCCGCGTTCGTCTACGTTGTTCGCAGGCAGGTCTACGATCAGCTGGTGTCCCGGCTGTCCTATCCCATCACCGGGGCGTTCGTGGGGACGACCGTCGTCGCGGCGCTCTACAACATGTTCGTGCACCCGCAGGAGCCAAGCGCCCTGCGGGTGGTCGCCGGTGTGCTGGTCGCGCTGGTCGCGAGCAGCCCCTTGTTCTACGCCGCGGTCCGCATGCTCCGTGTGACGGATGACAGGTGAGTCATCCACGCCATGCGCTCGACGAGATCATCCACGCTCCTGTGCGGCTGTCCATCGTGGCCATGCTGGCGGCGGCGGAGACGGTCGAGTTCCGCTATCTGAGGGACACGATCGAGGTCAGCGACTCACTGCTGTCCAAGCACATCGACACCCTGGAGAAGGCGGGTTACGTTCGGGTGGAGAAGGGGTTCGTCGGCAAACGCCCCCGCACCTGGCTCGTGCTGACCGGCGAAGGGCGTAACGCCTTCCAGCAGTACACATCCACACTCCGCCGGATCACGGAGGGAAACCATCACGCCTGAGAGGCAGGCACCGCCGATCACCCCCGCCACCGTGGACGTGATCAACGTCCTCATGGCCGATCTCGATCCCCGCTGGGGGCTGGAGATCGTCAAGGAGACCGGCCGGGGCCCCGGTGCCGTGTACGTCATCCTCGACCGGCTGGAGCGCTGCGGATGGGTGCTCTCCGGCTGGCAGTCCGACGCCGCGCGGGAGGGGCCGCGCCGGCGCTTCTACCGGCTGGCGGGAGACGCCCTGCCCGCCGCGCGCCGTGCCGTCGCCGAGCAGGCGACCGTGCCGCGCCCCCTGGACCGCCCCCTGGACCGGCCCCTGGACCGGCCACTCGACGGGCCCCTGCCCGAGCCGGGGATTTGAGTTGGACGCGCTGTCCCGGGGCCTCATCATCGCGGCCGCCGCGATCCTGCCCGGTGAAGCGCGGCGCGAGCGCTACCGGGAGCAGTGGCTCGCCGACGGCGAGGGGGCCGCGGAACTGGGGATCGGCTCACTGTCGGTGGCGTTCGGCGCCGTTCGGGTCGCGCTGGCGATGAACCTGACCCGCCGCTCGGCCCCGGCGCTCGGGCTGGCGGTCGTCCTGGTCGTCGGCGGGATCCGGCTGGCGACGACCACGTCCGGAGGGGCGCTCGGCGCCGCCCTGGCCATGGCGGGCGTGGCGTTACCGTTCCTGCTGCTGATCGTCCGCAGGTTCACGGAGCGCCACTCGCCCGGTGACGGGCAGGACGCCCTGGCCGCCGGGCGGGCGCGCCCGGCGAGCCGGGCCCCGGACGCCGGACCGGACTGGGAGCGGCTGCAGTTCGTGCTGGTCGGGGGCACCGTTCTGGTGTTCCTGGCGGTGCTCCTGCTTCACTCATGACCAGGTGATCCCGCAGGCGGGCCATCGCGGCGCGACTGCGCAGGCGGCGGAGCGCGCGCGGGTAGCGGCCCGGCCGTCGTTCCAGCCCCGCGGTTGGAGCCGGAGCCGCATGGGTAGCAGCGGGGCCAGTGACCGGGAGGTGCAGGAACACGAGCGCGGAGGACAGAACACATCAAGACGCGCAGCCGGTGCGGGTGACGTGGGGAACGGCGGCGTCGGCGACGCTGCACTGCCTCACCGGCTGCGCCATCGGCGAGGTGCTCGGCATGGTGATCGCCACCGCGCTGGGCTGGCACAACCTGCCCAGCATCCTGCTGGCCGTCGCCCTGGCGTTCGTCTTCGGCTACGCGCTCACCATGCGCGGCCTGATCCGGGCCGGCCTGACGTGGCGCAGCGCGCTGCGGCTCGCGCTGGCCGCCGACACCGTGTCGATCCTGATCATGGAGATCATCGACAACGGCGTCATGCTGATCGTCCCCGGCGCCATGGACACCGGGCTCGCCACGCTGCTGTTCTGGTCCGCGCTGGCGTTCTCGCTGCTGGTCGCGTTCGTCATCACGACCCCGATCAACAAATGGATCATCGGGCGCGGCAAGGGGCACGCGGTGATCCACGCCTACCACCACTAGCAAGGGTCGCGGGCCCCGGCACAGCGGAACGGCCGGGCGGTGCTGTGCCGCGCCCGGCCGTTCCGCTGTGCCGTCCCGTCGGCCCGGTGGTGGTCAGCGGTTGGCGGCCAGGCTGGTGATCGGGTGTTCGCCGTCGGTCTGGAGGCGGTATTCGCGGCCGGAGACGGCGCGGTTGTCCTCGATGACGCGTTCGGAGGGGGCTTTCTCGCCGCCCATGAGGTCTTGCTGCATTTTCTCGAAGCGTTCGTGGGCTTCTTGGACGTAGCCGGTGCCCAGGGTGGTGTAGTCGATCTGGGTGGACAGCAGTTCGCGTAGGTAGGCCTTGTTGGGCTCGAAGGTGACCGGGGTGGGTAGTTCGGGGGCCAGGACCTGTTCGGGGTCGCGGCCGTCGTGGCGTTTGAACAGTTCGGCGGCCAGGCGCAGGTGTTCCAGTTCCATGTTGAGGTGGAGTTCCCAGATGTTTTTCACCTTGGGGTCGGATTCGGTCTCCATGAAGGAGTGGTAGAGGTAGCACTCGTTGTATTCGTGGTTGAGCAGCATTTCCCACCAGCTTTCGCCGGGGTCGACGAGGGATTCGTAGTGGGTGACGTGTTCTTCCTCGATGAGGCCGATCTCCTGGTAGAGCTGGCGGGCGATGGGCTCCATGTAGAGGGGGCCGACGTTCATGTAGAAGTTCATGGTCTGCTGTTCGGCGGACATGATGGTCAGGGCGTGGAGTTTGGACAGGGGTGCGGCGGTGGTTTTGTCGTAGGGTTCGCGGACGTTGTCGATGGGGTTGCGGTGGTGCAGGTAGGTGGGGCGGCCGGGCATGACTTCGGTGAGCTGGTCGACGATTTTCTCGGCTTTGCGGTGTTCGATCATTTCGTAGAGGTTGGAGTAGCGGTAGAGGTGGTCGAAGTCTTCCAGGACGCCGAATTGGTAGGCCTGCTGGAGGTAGGGGTCGGGTTCCATGCGGGCGACCCAGGCGGTCAGGTCGACGGCGACTTGTTCGTAGGCGATGGTGGTTTCCAGGACGGAGTTGAGTCCTGGTAGGAGCCAGTTGACGGCTTTTTGCTGCTGGGCCTCGATGTAGCGGATGCGGGCCAGGTGTTGTTTGAGGTCGGTGTCGGGGCAGTGGCGGGCCAGGTGGTGGCTGAACATGATGGCTTCGACTTCGATGCCGTTCATGGTGATGATGCGGCAGCGGGTGTAGGGGTCGGCGTGGTCGGGGTCGATGGGGGTGACGTTGAGTTCGCGCCAGGTGCGGAGTTGGTCGTCCAGCGGGATGCCGCGTTCCTGCAGTGGGTTGAAGGTCATGGTGTGCGCTCCTTCGCGCTGACAAGGGGCCCGGGCTTGGAGCCAGGGGCAGGGTGTGGTGGGTGCGTGTCCTACCCGAGGCTTCCCGGGTCAGTCTTTGGCCGTGCTCGGTCGCTGTTGTGGATTTGGTAAGCGTTTGTGCTGGTGTTGGGGGGTGTGTGCGTGTGGG